>NZ_RZRQ01000006.1:0-57989 GCF_003997785.1 Mesorhizobium sp. M7D.F.Ca.US.004.01.2.1
AAATGGTTGATCAGGTCGATGCGGGTAATCAGGCCGACGAACTCGTCGCCGTCGAAGATGATGGCGACCTCGTTGCGGTCGAACACCGGCAGCAGCGCATCCAGCGTCTGGCTGGCCTGCAGCGTGTGCAGATTGGAGGTCATCGCTGTGCGCACCGGGCCGTTGAAGCGCTCCCAGCGGCCGTCATGCGGGCCTTCGACCTTGGCCAGGATATCGCTTTCGTCGACGATGCCGATCAGCTTGCCGTCGTCGAGCACCGGTAGCTGCGAAACATCGGAGCGGCGCATCCGCCCATAGGCGTTGAGCAGGCTTTCGTCCGGGCCGACGGACACGGTGTCGCCGGTGCGATGCGAGCGCATCACCAGGTCGCGCAGGTCGCCATGCTGCTCCTGCTCGGCCAGCCCCTGCTCGGCCAGCCAGAAATCGTCGAACACTTTCGACAGATATTTGTTGCCGCTGTCGCAGACGAAGGTGACGACGCGCTTGGGCACCGTCTGCTCGCGGCAATAGCGCAAGGCAGCGGACAACAGCGTGCCCGACGACGAGCCGGCCAGAATGCCTTCCTTCGACAGCAGGTCGCGCACGGCCAGCATGCTCTGCTTGTCGGGGATGGCGTAGGCTCTTTTCACCAGCGACAGGTCGGCATTGGGCGGCACGAAGTCCTCGCCGATGCCTTCGACGGTCCAGCTGCCGGCCTCTTCCATCTTGCCGGTCTTGATCAGCGGCGCCAGCACCGAGCCGACCGGATCGGCGAGCACCATTTCGGTCTTCGGCGACACCTTGGCGAAATAGCGGCCAAGGCCGGTCAGCGTGCCGCCGGAGCCGACGCCGACGACCACCGCGTCGACATCGCCGTCGAGCTGCGAAAATATCTCCGGACCGGTGGTGGTCTCATGCGCCAGCGGATTGGCCGGATTGGCGAACTGGTTGGCATAGAAGGCGCCAGGCGTTTCCGCCGCGATCTTCTCGGCCATGTCCTGGTAATATTCGGCATGGCCTTTGCCGACATCGGAACGCGTCATGCGCACCTCGGCGCCGAGCGCGCGCAGATGCTGGATTTTTTCGCGCGACATCTTGTCGGGCACGACCAGCACGATGCGATAACCCTTGGGGATGCCGACCTGGGCGAGGCCGAGGCCGGTGTTGCCGGCGGTCGCCTCGACGATGGTGCCGCCACGCCTGAGCTTGCCCTCTCGCTCCGCCGCGGCGATCATCGACAGCGCGATGCGGTCCTTGATCGAGCCGCCGGGATTCTGGCTTTCGAGCTTAATGAACAGCCGGCACTTGCCGGTGTCGAACTTGGTCAGCTCGACCACCGGCGTCTGGCCGATCAGGTCGAGAACCGACTTGTAGGGCGGACGCAGGCGGGACAACGCGTCGGGTGCGGCGATCTCGTGCTCGCTCATATCGATGCTCCATGATCAAGCGACCGCCTCGAGGCAGAGCGGCAGCGTAGCCTCTTTTCCAGCCCTTTGCAGTCGGAAAGAAGATAGATCGTGCCAATCAACTGGCCAGATTAGGAATGAAATTCTGGGTTTACTGCTGTCCCGCAAATCGTGGCCGGGCAGCGGGACAGCGCCGACGTCAACAGCAACTCACCCCAGCAGCTGCTTGCTCAGCCTCGCACACTGCACGCGGATATCGGGAATGGCGTCGATCTCGAAGAAGGTGCCGCGTGTCAGCGGGCCGACGGCGAGGATCTTGGCTGAAACGGTGCCGTCGCCGGCGATGATCTCGCATTTGGCTGAGACGTCGAGGCCGATGCGCAGCGGATCCGGCCTTGCCAGGCCGCGGTCGACCAGCGAACGCACCACGCTGTTCGATGAGGTCGAGATGTCCCTGACGATGCCGGAGCAATCGTAGATGCGGGCGACCTCGAATGTCTCGAGGCGCTGTGTGTGGCGCGACTGGACCTGGATGGTGAATTCGCCCCCCTTGGCGATGTCGACGACGCGGCCTGCGACCAGGCGGATGCGGCCGGATTGCACGGCTTCGGTCACCCGAGCGTAGACCTCCGGCGCCATGCGATGACGGTGGATGTCCCACCAGGCCTTGGTGTGCTCGACGAAGCGGCGCTTGGCGGAAGCCGGCCAGTTCTGCCAGATCTTCTGGTTGAATGGCCGCAGCCCGTCGACGACGTCGCGCCAGTCGATGCCGGCCTTCTGGTTTTCCTTGATCAGGTCGCGGAACCAGCCGACGAAATAGGATAGCTGCGTGCCGAGCGGGATGTCGGCGACGTCGAGCTTGATCGGGTTGCCCTTGCGATGCGGCGAGGGCAGCAGGCCACGCCTGGACACAGCAATGATGTCGCCGCGATGGCCGCGCTGTTCCAGCGCCAGGAACGCATCGACCATGCTGAGACCGGTGCCGAGCACCATGACGCTTCTGTCGGGATCAAGTGCTGTATCGGCTTCCGAGCCCATCCTGACGGCATGGCCTTGCGCCGGCTCCTCGTCATGGCCGGTGGCCAGCACGGCGAGGTGTGCAACCACGCTGGTGCCGTTGGCCAGCGCCACTTCGACGCCCGATGCCGTGGGCGTGATCGATAGGCTTTCCTCGCGGATCAGGCGAAGCCGCCCGGTCTGCTGCTCGCGCGTCTCGAGATCATCCAGCAGCTCCCCGAGATAGCGGGCATAGACGCTGCGCGGCGCGTAGACCGGCGCCTGGTCCTGACTTGCCAGGCCGCGCTCCAGCAGCCAGCGCCAGAAATTGGCGGGATCGTCGGCATAGGCGCTCATGCCGGCGGCGCTGACATTCAGCACATGCGCCGACAGCAGCGTCGAATAGGCGATGCCCTGGCCGAAATGCGGACGCTTCTCGATCAGCGTGATGCGCAGGTCGGGATTGGACGATTTCAGCAGATGCGCTGCCAGCACGACGCCACTGGCGCCGCCGCCGACGATGATGATCGAGTTGGCGCGCCCGGTCATAGGCATGCCTGCGGTGTGCGCAGCGCCAGTGTCAGGCCTGGACCTTGATCGCAACCGGCAGGTCGTCCGTGGCCATATCGCGCATTTCGGCGAGGCTGCGCTGATCGAGCACCTCGGCGATCGCCTGCCGGACCTCGAGCATCAGATGTCGGACTTGGCATGTCGCCTCGTTGCAATCTTCACAGCGCTGATACTGGGTGCGGCTGGCGCAAGGGATAGGGGCCAGCGGCCCGTCGAGGACGCGCACGACATGGCCGACCTTGATTTCGTCGGCAGGGCGCGCCAGGCGGTAGCCGCCATCCTTGCCCTTGCGGCTCTGGACGAAGCCGGCATTGCGCAGCTCACCCAGGATGGCGTCGAGAAATTTCTTCGGGATGTTGTTGCCGGTGGCAATGTCGTTGACGAAGGCGAGCTGTCCGGCCGGCAATCGCGCGAGATGTACGAGCGCCTTGAGGCCGTACTTGCCCTTTTTCGTGAGCATGAGATCAAAATTTCTCTGTCATGCGACGGCGTAGAACCATCGGTTGCAAAACGCCTGGCGTGCATCCCCGTCGCGTCCAGGCTGCCATGACACATAAATTCTAGTGACATGATGTACAAGCCGATCAATGTTGATTTTGCTTCGTTTTCAAGCTGCTGTGGCCATTTTAACCTGCCTTTGTGCCCTTGAGAGCACAAAGAATGCGCTTTGATGGCAGCGGAATGGCAAATGGTCCTCCGGGGCCGGATGCGGCCGGCATCGACTGACGCGACGGCGAAAGCCGATCCATGCCGCGAGCGATCATGGTGATGTGGTGGCCGCTCATCGTCGACTCCAACTCCCTCATGTCGATAAGAATACTATACTTAGCTCCGGGCACGCGGAATGCGTTTTCAAATCCGGAGCTGTTTGAGGCATGGATTTGCGTGGCATTGGCCGAAGGGGGAATTCTCGTTCGCGAGTGGCTAGGCGATGCGGCGATCCTTCGCGCCCCCTTTGTCCCGCGGGCAATTAGAAAAGCTCTGCCCTGTCCAACGCCGTGACGTTGCCCACCGTAGCTGCCCTATCCGCCTTGGCAGCCCAACGCCGGTGGCTTTTTTCTAACAAGCCGGCCTTCGTTGGAAGGATTTAACTCTACAAGAACGATAGAATTAGATGACTATCCTGGGGCATTCCGATTTTCTCTTTTCAGGAGCCCTTCATGTCCACGATTTCGCGACGCATTGTTCTGCTCTCGTCGGCAGCATTGGCCGGTGCTGCCTTCCTCGGCCCGGCCCTTGCCGACGACCTCAAGATCACCATCGGCTACCAGACGGTGGTCGAACCCTCGAAAGTGCCGCAGGCCGATGGCGCCTATGAAAAGGCGACGAAGGCGGCCATCGACTGGCGCAAATTCGATTCCGGCGCCGATGTCATCGCCGCGGTTGCTTCCGGTTCGGTCGATATCGGCTATGTCGGCTCGAGCCCGCTGGCGGCGGCGGCGAGCCGCGAGCTGCCGATCCAGACCATCTTCATCGTCGGCCTGATCGGCGAATCCGAGGCGCTGGTGGCGCGCAACGGCGCCGGCATCGAGAAAATCGCTGATCTCGCCGGCAAGAAAGTCGCCGTGCCGTTCGTGTCGACGACGCATTACAGCCTGCTCGCCGCGCTGAAGCATGAGGGCGTCGATCCGAAATCGGTCGAGATCCTCAATCTCAGGCCACCGGAAATCGCGGCGGCCTTTTCGCGCGGCGACATCGATGCGGCTTACGTCTGGGATCCGGCGCTCGGCCAGATCAAGACGACGGGCAAGGTGGTGCTGGATTCCTCGAAGGTCGCCGCCTGGGGCGCGCCGACCTTCGACGCCTGGATCGTGCGCACCGACTTTGCCGAAAAGAACCCTGAGGCAGTACGCGACTTCGTCAAGGTGACAGGTGCGGCCTATGCCGAGTTCCTGGCGAAGCCGGACGCCTGGTCGGTGTCGTCGCCGCAGGCGGCTGCGATCGCCAAGCTCACCGGCGCCAAGCTGGAAGAAGTGCCGCAGTTGCTCAAGGGCTATGTCTTCCCGACGCTCGAAGAGCAGGCGTCCGACAAATTCCTTGGCGGCGGCACGGTCAAGGCGGTGGAAGCGACATCCGCCTTCCTCAAGGAGCAAGGCAAGATCGACGCCGTGCTGCCGGACTATTCGAAATACGTGTCGTCGAAATACGTCACCCAGGCGCTGGCCTCGAACTAGACGCATGAACCCCTGACGCCGCGTGCTGACTGCCCCGGAACCGCTGACGAGGAGCGGCTCCGGGGCATTTCAGATTTAGACGAACCTCTTGCGAGGCACCCATGCCGCATCTCGTGCTCGACCCCCATCTCGTGCTGGACAAGGTCTCGATCCAGTATGACGGCCAAGCCGCACCCGCCGTCGAACTTGTGTCGATCGATGTCGCCAAGGGCGACTTCGTCGTGCTGGTCGGCCGTTCCGGCTGCGGCAAGACCTCGCTGCTCAATGTCGCCGCCGGCCTTGTCGCGCCGGCGCGTGGGCGTGCCTCCATCAACGGCAAGCCGATCACCGCGCCGGGCTCGGACCGGGCGGTGGTGTTCCAGAACGACGCGCTGTTTCCGTGGCTGACCGCGCGCGAAAATGTTGCCTTCGCGCTCAGGCTGCGTGGCATCAGGCCGGCCGAGCGGGCGCGCCGCGCCGATGAACTGCTCGAGTTGGTGAAGCTCACCGATGCCGGCGACAAGCGCATCTGGGAGCTTTCCGGCGGCATGCGCCAGCGCATCGGCCTCGCCCGGGCGCTGGCCGCAGAACCGGAATTCCTGCTGCTCGACGAACCGCTCGGCGCGCTCGACGCGCTGACGCGCGAACGCATGCAGACGACACTGCTCGATTTGTGGACGGCAAGCGATGTCGGTGTGCTGATGGTGACGCACGGCATCGAGGAGGCGCTGGTGCTGGCCACCCGCATCGTCGTGCTGGCGCCCGGCCCGGGCCGCGTGGTGAGGAGCTTCGAGCCCGGTTTCTCCAGGCGCTACGCGGCCGGCGAGGCCATTCGCACCATCAAGGCCGATCCGGCCTTTGCCGCGGCGCGCGGCGAGTTGACCGACGCGATCTTCGAAGGAGAAGCGGCATGACCGTTACTTCCTACACGGAGCGGCCGGGCAGCAAGGTCGACGAGGCCGACGGCCTGTCGGTGCCGTGGTCGCGGCCAAGCCCGAAGCGCAAGGGCATCTCGGCACGCGCGGTCAGCGCCGTGACCATCCTGGTGGTGCTGGCGGTATGGGCGCTGTCGGCCCGCCTGCAACTGGTGTCGCCGGTGTTCCTGCCTTCGCCGATCGCAGTGTGGAACAAGTTCATCCTCGTCGCCCGTGACGGCTTCGTCGATGCAACGCTGCTGCAGCATGCGGTCGCCAGCCTGGGCCGAGTCTTTGCCGCGCTGATCGCGGCCATCCTCGTCGGCGTGCCGGTTGGTCTCGCCATCGGCATCAGCACGGTCGGGCGCGGCATCTTCGATCCGCTGCTGGAGTTCCTGCGGCCGATCCCGCCGCTCGCCTATCTGCCGCTGGTCATCATCTGGTTCGGCATCGGCGAACCGTCCAAGATCCTGGTGATCGCCATCGCCATGCTGGCGCCGGTCGCATTGTCGACCGCCTCGGGCGTTCGCGGCGTCTCGCAGGAGCGCATCAATGCGGCGCGTTCGCTTGGCGCGACACGAGCACAAGTGGTCCGCCATGTGATCCTGCCCAGTGCGCTGCCTTTGATCCTGACCGGACTGCGCATCGCACTCGGCGCCGGCTGGTCGACGCTGGTCGCCGCCGAGCTGGTGGCGGCGACGCGGGGGCTCGGTTTCATGATCCAGTCGGCCGCCCAGTTCCTCGTCACCGACGTCGTGGTGATGGGCATATTGGTGATCGCGGCCATCGCCTTCGTGCTCGAATTCACCATCCGCAGGATCGAGCGCGTGCTCGTCCCGTGGGCGGGACGCGAATGATTGGAAACCAGAAGAGCAGGAGAGAATGACGATGACCCATTCCACCGCCGTGCTGTTCGCCCAGGCCGGCAACTGGTTTCTCGCCTGGACCAGGGAAAGCCAGCCGCCTGAACAGCAACCGAAATCGCCGGCGCCGGTACGCTGGGACGCCGAGCGCGACCGCCTGCCGCCACGCGACGAGAGTTTTTACTGGGCCTGGCAGTACTGGTCGCAGTGAGGGGTCACACCCTACCGGTTTGCCCAGACCAGCCCCACCAGGCCGACCAGCATGGCGACAATGCCGATATAGAGCCATTGCGACTGGCCGGTCATGAAGCTGCCGCCGACAACGCCGACGCCTTGCAGCGACCACAGCGCGCCGATGGCAAGCACAATCAACGCCAGCAGATTTTTGGTCAGTCTCATTGACGGATCTCGCTTTCGAAGTCGATCGGTTGCGGCGCTGGGGCCGCGATGAAAGAGCCAAAGGAAGTGGCCCGCTTGCGTCGACTTCTACTTGGATATCTATGCTCGATCTTGTCAAACAAATCCCGGATATCGGAACGAAGATCATCATCAATTGATCATCTCTTGCCGGAAAATCCCTGACAGACTGTTACCCAATGACTCCAAACGTGTGCCACTGCCACGGAACCGCCAGATCATTGCCGCATTTCCTGCCTTATTCGGCACCTAACGGCTGGGTCTGTCAAAGAACGGAGCCATCCCTCAACATGAAGAACTCAAAACAGACCGCGCTTGTCGCGGTAACGATCGCTGCTGGCCTGATGGTCGGCGCTTCTTCGGCAACCGCCGCCGGCCAGTGCGGCCGTGCCTCGTGGTATGCCCTGCACTCCAAGACCGCATCGGGCGAGCGCATGAATCCTTCGGCGATGACCGCCGCCCACCGCACCTTGCCGTTCGGCACCAAGCTCAGGGTCACCAACAAGAACAACGGCCGCAGCGTCATCGTGCGCATCAACGATCGCGGCCCGTTCATCAAGGGTCGCGTGCTCGACCTGTCGAAGGGTGCCGCCGGCCAGCTCGGCTTCATCGGCTCCGGCCACACCGCCGTGTGCATGGCGCGCGTTTGATGTGACTATTTCCTGGACCATGATCTTCTGCCGAGAACCGGAATCCACTTTTCGGGATCATGGTCGGGTGTCCGGCAAGAGGGGCCGGACACATTACTTACACATTTCGCAGCCGCACACTGAGCCGGCTGGCGCCGTTCAGGGCCGATTCCCAGTGCCTTGAACCAAAGAAATATTGGTCACGCCACGTGACGTATTGCATCGCAGCAATTAGTTGTTAACCTCCCCGCGAGACATTTAGGCTCGGCGCTGCTCGTCGTCCCTTCGGTCGCAGGCAGCAGCGGGGTTCTTAATGTTCTACCAGCTCTATGAAATGAACCACGCCGCCTTGCAGCCGGCGCGTCTCTATGCCGACGCGGTGCGCCTGTTCTACTCCAATCCGCTCAATCCGTTTTCCCACACGCCCTGGGGCCGTTCGGTCGCGGCGACCGCCGAATTGTTCGAGCGCACCACCCGCCGCTACGGCAAGCCGACCTTCGGCCTCAACAAGACAGTGGTCGACTGGAAGAGCGTCGAGGTCACCGAGAAGACCGTCTGGTCGAAGCCATTCTGCAAAGTCGTCCGCTTCGAACGCGCCATTCCCGCCGGGCGCCGGCCGGATCCTAAACTTTTGATCGTGGCGCCGATGTCGGGCCACTATGCGACGCTGTTGCGCGGCACGGTCGAAGCCATGCTGCCCTATGCCGACGTGCACATCACCGACTGGGTCGATGCCCGCATGGTGCCGCTGGCCGACGGCAGTTTCGATCTCGACGACTATATCGACTACATCATCGACATGCTGCATGCGCTAGGCCCTGACACCCATGTGATGGCAGTGTGCCAGCCTTCCGTGCCGGTGCTTGCCGCAGTTGCGCTGATGGAAACGAAGGGCGATCCCTTCGTGCCCTCGACGATGACCTTGATGGGCGGGCCGATCGACACCCGCAGCAACCCGACCGCGGTCAACCTCCTGGCGCAGGAAAAGGGCATCGACTGGTTCCGCGACAATGTCATCATGCAGGCGCCGTGGCCGGTGCCGGGCTTCGGCCGCGAGGTCTATCCAGGCTTCCTGCAGTTGTCCGGCTTCATGAGCATGAACCTCGACCGCCACATCATCGCCCACAAGGACTTCTTCATGCACCTGGTGAAGCATGACGGCGACAATGCCGAGAAGCACCGCGACTTCTACGACGAATATCTGGCTGTGATGGACCTGACGGCGGAGTTCTACCTGCAGACCGTCGACACCGTCTTCGTGCGCCAGGCCTTGCCCAAGGGCGAGATGACGCATCGCGGCACCAGGATCGATCCGTCGGCAATCCGCAATGTCGCCCTGTTCACGGTCGAGGGCGAGAACGACGACATCTCCGGCCTTGGCCAGACCAAGGCGGCGCATGATCTGTGCCCCAACATCCCCACTGAGCGGCATGCCCACTACATGCAGCCGGCAGTCGGTCATTACGGCGTGTTCAACGGCTCGCGTTTCCGCTCCGAGATCGTGCCTCGCATTGTCGACTTCATCACCAGCTATGGGCGCCAAGAGCGTGTTGCGGTGAAGCCGAAGCTGGTGCGTACCGCCAAAAGATAATGCGCATCGCCCAAAAGCATGTTCACGGGCTGACCCGAGGGCGTAGCTATTTTGGGAAATGACGTCCCTGGAACAAAGCTTAACGGCGCCAATCCGGCCAATTGATCGTCAAAACCGGCCGGCTGGCCGATTCTGTTGCACAATAGACGCGGTGCTGCCCCTCGGGTAACCATGCCGACAATCCGACCGTCGTCGTAATTGACACGGACTGTAAATCCCCCTTAACCTTTCGTTAATAACAAGGGTGAGCGGGGACAATGATATCCTCATCAATGGCACGAAGGCTGCGCGTGTATGTGGCGGCCGGGCTGGCAGTAACGGGAGGCTGGGTGGCGCCGGCTTTGGCGGCCGGAGCGATGGCGACCGGGGGTCTCACCTCGCAGCCGATCGGCCACTATGACTTCTGCAAGCTGCATCCGGGCGAATGCTCTATCCGTCCGACCAATCTCGCGCCGGCCCCGATGACCGACGGGTTGATGCGCAAGCTCCTCAATGTCACCGCCAGGGTCAACGCCGCCGTCAAGCCGATGAGCGACATGGACATCTACGGCAAGGACGAAGTCTGGGCCTATCCCGACAACGGCGTCGGCGACTGCGAGGACTACGTGCTGGAAAAGCGGCGCCAGCTTTCGCGCATGAGCATCTCGCTTGCCGATCTTCTGATCACCGTGGTGCGCAAGCCGGACGGCGAAGGCCATGCGGTGCTGACAGTGCGCACCGACAAGGGCGACTATGTGCTCGACAATCTGACCGACAAGGTCAGGCCATGGGACGCGACCGGCTACCGCTTCCTCAAGCGGCAGGCGATCGACAACACCGGCCGCTGGGTCTCGATCCGTGGCGGCCAGCAGGTGCTGGTCGGCGCGGTGCAGTAGGAAGCTTCGAAGCACGATCGCGCTTTCGCCAAATAGCCGAGGCCGGCGCCGCCCCTCATTGTCCTGCCGGACATTTCTCCCCGTATAGGGGCGGGGAGAAAGACGCTTTCATCGCGCTTTCGCCAATCATCAACGTCGCAAGCGCCAACGGCGCGGCTATACCCTTCTCCCCGTCACAGTAACGGGGAGAAGGTGCCGGCAGGCGGATGAGTGGCAGCGGGACGTCTGCCAATATTTACCACGCCCCGAATGAATTTTCGCACTTCTCCATGAACCATTTCGCTCCGGCCAACGACACACAGCCGTGAACCGAAACCAACCATGGAGACTTCAGATGACTGCTTTTCTGCGAAACACCCTTCTCGCCGCTATCGCGGTGTCGAGCCTAGCCGGATCCGCTATGGCAGATCAGACCACCAGCTGTGCCAAAACCAACCTCAACGACCTCTGGGCTGGCCGTTGTTGCAGCGCTGCCGGGGCGTCGGACTGCCTGGGCGGCGGAAACAATGGCCACGACCATAGCGACAAAGGTGGCCGGGGAAACAATGGCGGCACGGCCGGCAAGAAATGATCACTGTTGACCGCCGGCGGGCTCTTCAGGTGAAGTGAACGCCGGCGCCACTAGGGGAACTCAGGCCCCTGGCACGAGCCGGCGAGTTATGGCCGCCGGCCGAGCGCCGCGCGGATCGATGCGGTGATGCGGCGAAGCTCCGCTTCGTCGAGTTTTTCGATGTTCTCGGCCAGGAGATTGGCCAGCTCGGTGGCAGCCGGGTTCAGACCCGACGTGTCGAGCTTGACGCGCGGGTGCGAGGCTTCGGCCAGCCGCGCCAGCTCCTCGGCGTCGTCCCAGATGATGTTGAAATAGCCGATGATCTTCTGGATCAGCGTCCAGGTCGGCGCGCCGCGCCTGCCATGTTCCAGCGCCGACAGATAGGCGGCGCTGACGCCGATCGCCGCCGCCATGTCCTTCTGGCTGACACGGCGTTCGCTTCTGAGCGTCCGCAGCTTCTCGCCGAACGGGGTCATGAACGCACCCGCCGCAGCCGGATATAAAGCGCGCCCGAACCGCCATGGTTGCGCGCGGCATGGTCGTGGCTGGAGACAAGCGGCCGGAAGGCAGGCGTCGACAGCCAGGCGGGTACGGCGCGCCGCAAGACGCCATCGCCACCGGAAGACGAGCCCTTGCCGGTGATGACCAGGACATAGCGGATGCCGCCGGCATGCGCCCGGTGCAGGAACGAAAACAGCAGCGAATAGGCCTCGTCCTGCGTCATGCCGTGCAGGTCGACGCGGCCCTCGATGGGCAGCCGGCCTTTCGACAGTTTATCCAGCGTCGGCTCGTCGAGGCGGTGCGTGACATGCTGAGCCTTCGGCTTTGCGGTCCCTGCGGCGTTGGTAGCGGCCAGCGCGGGCTGCGACTGACTTGGCTTGGCTTCGGCAGCAATTTCGGGGACGTCGACTGCAGTCCTGCCTTTGAGCGGCTTGGCCGTGCGCGCGACCAGGTTCCACAGAACCCGGTCGTCTTCGCTCAATTTGTCTGGGCGCCGGGTCATCGATTCGCACCCGGAAAGAGCACGCGCGGCACAAGCGCATAAAAATCGGCCGCATTGCGCACCACGCCGGCGATCTCGCCGGCCGCGTCGCCGGAGCCGGCGAAGAGATCACCCCGCGCCGGCCCGGTGATGGCCGAACCGGTGTCCTGCGCGATCATCAGGCGCCGGAACGGTTCTGCGTCGAAAGCGGTCAGTGTCGGGGCGTCGATGTAGAACGGCGTGCCGAATGTGTGCAGCAGGCGGTCGACGGCAATGGAGCGGCCCGGTGTCAGCGGCACCTTGGCGGCGGCGATCGGGCCAAGGGCCGCGTCCTCGACATCGGCCTCGCGGAAGAAAATGTAGGAGCGGTTCTGCCACAGGATCTCGTCGATGCGGTCGGGGTGCGCCTTGAACCAGGCGCGGATCGACTGCATCGTCACCTCCGTCAGCGGGATCTCGCCCATCTCGCTCAGGATCTTGCCGGGCCCGGTAAAGCGCTGGCCGGATTTGGCGGCATAGGTGACGCGGGCAAGCCGGCCGTCGGTCATGTTTAGTCGTGCAGCACCTTGCACGTGAATGAAGAAGGCATCGACCTTGTCGGCCAGCCAGGCGATTTCCAGGCCCTTGCCATCAAGCGCGCCGCGCTCGATCGCGCCGCGATCGAAATAGGCGACCGGCCCGTCCGGCGTCTGCCGCGCGAAAGCGAGATACGAATCCATTCCAGACGGCCGGTTGGCGTCGTCGATATCGACGAGATCGGCGGGGCGCGACAGCAGCGGCACCGAAAAACGGCCCGTTCGCACCGGCGAGGCTTCGACCACGGGCTCGTAGAAGCCGGTGACGAGGCCGGCGACGCCATTCTCGGCGCGGATGTGCGCCGGGACAAAATGGCGCTCGAAGAAGGACCGGGCTCCCTTTCGATCTAGAAATGGCGGCCGATTCGTCGGCGAAACGGAACGGGCCTCGGCGTAGGATTCGGCAAAGGCGTCGAAGTCGACGCCGAGCGCACCGCTGCGATAGGGTCTGGTCAGGACATGAAAGGCCGAGCGGCGAAAGGCTTCGAAGGCCGCCAGATGGTCGTCGTCCTCCCAGCCGGGGAGGTCAGCGAAAGATTTTCCGACAAAGAGGGACGATAGCGACACCGGAGCCTCGCCGCGTATCCGAACTCAGTCTTCTTCCTCGGTGGCGACGAGCTTCCAGTTCGGATCGCGCGAGCGCGTGTCGCGGGCGAAGGTCCAGACATCCTTGACCTCAGCGACAGTTTCCGGATCGCCGTCGATGACGGCGCCGGCCTTGTCGCGGGTCGCCGAAATGAGCTCGCTGATGATGCGCAGCGTGACATGCGCCTCGCCGCCCTTCATCTCGGCCGAGACGATGTCGGCCTTGTCGATGCCGACGAAGGAGGACTGGATCTTTTCCGCCTTGGCCTCGCGCTCGCCAATCGCGGCGACAAAGCCGTCAAAAACCTCGCGCGACAACAGGTTCTTCAGCGTTTTGCGGTCGCCGTCGGCATAGGCCATGACGATCATCTCGTAGGCCATCTTGGCGCCGTCGACAAAACCCTTCGGCTCGAAGGACGGGTCGTTGTCTTTGATCGTGCGCAGGCCCTTGTTGAGGTCGGTGTCGGGCTTGGCAAAAGCGTCGATCGCCGCATAGGTGTCGGCCGCCGCCGGCTCACCCGGCAGACGCTTGCGCGGCAGCGAAACGACATTTTCGGATTTCTGCGCGGCATCCTTGTCGCTGCGGGCCGCCGTGTAGGGATCGAAGGGCGGCCGTTCGCTGCCGGTACGACGGCCCAGCACATTGCGCAGCTGGAAAAAGATGACCACCGCCGCAATCAGGAAGAAAATCGTGCCGAAGTCGAAGAATCCCATATCTTCCGCCAATCAATCCCTGCCTTGTGGCCGGACCGTCAGGCCCAATGGCCGCGGTCGCATAGCGTTCAACATTCAAAGCATATAGAACGCAAGGCGCAATCATTCAAATCAAAGGCAGGCATACCTATCTAACAGCCTCAGTGCCAGCGGCGATTGCTCGCCGACGGCCAAAACAATCGAAACAGCCAAAACGATCGAAAAAGGTTGGCAAGACTTGCGCATTCCGTTCCTTCCGCTTTTTCTCCTGGCACTTCCTCTGCTGGAAATCGCCGGCTTCGTGGTTGTCGGACGCCAGGTCGGCGCCTTGGCGACGGTCGGCCTGGTGCTGGCGTCTGGTATCGCCGGCGCGCTGTTGCTCCGGCATCAGGGTTTCAGCGTCATGACGCGGATCCGGACCGAGATGGACGCCGGCCGCGATCCAAGCCGGCAACTGGCGCATGGCGCCATGATCGTGCTGGCGGCGATCCTGTTGATCATTCCCGGCTTCATCACGGATATTATCGGCCTGCTGCTGTTCCTGCCGCCGATCCGCGACCTTGCCTGGCGGGCGTTGAAGGGCCGCGTCGTGCTGGCCACCAATTTCTCGACCGGCGGCTTCCGCGGCCGGCAACGCGACAAGACCATCGACCTCGATGACGGCGATTATTCGCGCAGCGACGACTATGCGCGCGGTCCGGACCACAACTCGCCCTGGCGTCGCCTCAAGGACGAGTAGGGACGCCGCCCTCCAAGAGGCAGCATCATCGGTTCGCCACTCGAAAATCATGATAGGCCAACTCATAGGTCTTCTGTTCGAAACCAGGCCATTCCTCTTGCAAAGTGGTCGCTGAGCGCGCCCTGGAGAAATCGGCGTCCATCATCAGTTTCCATGCTTTTTGGCTTTGCAACTCGCGGGCTGCCTCGATGGCTTCCAGGAGACGCGCGTTGGTTGCGTTGGGGTGGGCTGCCTTCAGTCGAAGGACCATCATTTCATGCGGGTTGAATCTCAATATGGTACGGCGCGGGCCGATAAGCGGCTTAGCCGGCACGGCAGGATCGTCGACGAAAGGCACGTTGCGAAGTCTGGCATCGAACTCAATCATATTGAGCAAAAATTCGGATCTCAGGAGAAGGTATGCGGCATCCCAAAGGGGCAACTCAGCCATCTTGTCGAAGATGGACTTGGCTTCAGGTACCGACCGCAGCTTGGCCGTCAATTTTTTAGGTGTGATCATCTGGACCCTCGGCGACGCGAACAATAGCACTTTGATGCCATAAGACCGAAAGCGGAAATTCAAATGTGGCGCTACCACTACCGCAAGGCGGCAAACCTTGTCTTGTCATCCCCGCCATGGTAGCGAACGCCCGATTTCAATTCGGTCAGCGACGCTGCCCAGGCAAGAGGACAAGGCTTATGGCCAGCAAAGATGACGCGCCGGTCGGCGCAGCCAACGGAAACGGCAATGCGGCGCAGCCGTCGCTCAACGTGCTGGCGCAGTATGTGAAGGACCTTTCCTTCGAAAGCCCCGGCGCGCCGAATTCGCTGCGTGGCCGCGACAAGGCGCCCGGCATCGCCATCAACGTCAACGTCAACGCCAACCCGCTCTCCGACAAGCAGTTCGACGTCAACCTGACGCTGAACGCCAAGGCGTCCTTCGATCAGGAAGTGCTGTTCAATGTCGAGCTGGTCTATGGCGGCGTGTTCGCCATCAGCGGCTTCCCGCAGGAGCACATGCTGCCGATCCTGTTCATCGAATGCCCGCGCCTTTTGTTCCCGTTCGCCCGCCAGATCATAGCCGAGGCAACCCGCAACGGCGGCTTCCCGCCGCTGATGCTCGACCCGATCGATTTCGCGCAGATGTTCCAGCAGAAGCTGGCCGAAGACCAGGCGGCCACCAAGGTCAAGGTGAGCTGAGGCCTGCCAGCCACGAATTGTGAAAAACCCGGCCTCGCGTCGGGTTTTTGTTTTGGGGGGCGCCGGAGAGATATAGCTGAGACGCCGACGGGACAGCGCGAAGGATCGCTACGGAACGTACTTTAGTTCCCGACAACCTTCAGCCACAGTGCCTTTTCGCCAAGCGTGGCGACCATGCCGGCATGCGCGCCGCGCTCGGCTTCGGTGAGGCGCGGCGGCAAGGGTGCCGGCCGCTGGCTGATGACAATTTCGATCTGGCGGACATTCTCGTTGCCCCGGGCCGGCGCGGTGGCGCTGTCGAGGACGAGGGCCGCCTGCTTGCCGCCGATCAGCTCGATATAGACCTCGGCCAGCAATTCGGAATCGAGCAGGGCGCCGTGCTTGGTGCGCCTTGTGTTGTCGATGCCGTAGCGCCGGCAGAGCGCGTCGAGCGAATTGGGACCCATCGGATGCTTGCGGCGTGCCAGTGCCAGCGTGTCGACAACAAGGCCATTGTCGATGACGGGGTGACCCAGCCGGCCGAACTCGACGTTGAGGAAGCCGATGTCGAACGTCGCGTTGTGGGCGACCAGCTTGGCGCCGTCGGTGAAGGCCAGCCACTCCTCGACGATTTCGGCAAAGGTCGGCTTGCCCGCGAGGTCCGCCGCGCTGATGCCGTGCACGGCCTGCGCCTCGGCGTGGATCGCGCGCCCTTGAGGGTTGATATAGTGGTGGAAGGTCTTTCCGGTCGGGAAGCGGTTGACCAGCTCGACGCCGCCCAACTCGATCACGCGGTCGTCGCGCGAATCGAGGCCGGTGGTTTCCGTGTCGAAGATGATCTCACGCATCGAATCAGGTGCTCCAAAGGAGCAGAATCATGAGACCGGAACAAAATGGCAATGGCCAATGCTGACGACCTGCCGCATGTCCCCGAAAATCGGTACCGATTTTCGGAAAGGACATGCGCAAAATCAAAGTGCTACAGCGTCCTTTGCGCGTCCAAACGGACGCGCGGCGCTGTAGTGTCAGGAGCCTGCCTTACCGGACTTATCCCCGGAGAGTTCGGCGATGATGGCTTTGACCGCCACCCGCGCGGCGTCCAGCCCCTGGCCGGTGTCTACGACAAAATCGGCCTGGCGGCGCTTTTCCACGTCCGGCACCTGTTTGGCCAGGATCGACGCCAGTTTTTCCTCCGTCATGCCCGGCCGCGCCAGCACGCGTTCTCGCTGGATTTCAGGTGGCGCGGTGACGACGACGACCTTGTCGACGCGGCCACGACCGCCGGTTTCGAACAGCAGGGGGATGTCGAGGACGGCGATCGGCGTGCCTGATTTACGATGCCTGACCAGGAAGGCATCGGCGTCGGCGCGCACCAGCGGATGGATGATCGCCTCGAGCCGCTTCAGCGCGGCGGCGTCACCGAGCACACGCGCGCCAAGTTTGGTGCGGTCAACCACTCCGGCAAATGTGGTGCCAGGAAAGGCCGCCTCGACCAAAGGTGCTGCCTTGCCGGCATAGAGGCGATGCACCACCTCGTCGGAATCGTGAACCGGCACGCCGGCCTCGGCGAACATCTTGGCCGTGGTCGACTTGCCCATGCCGATGGAGCCGGTGAGGCCGAGCACGATCATGGCTTCGGCACCAGATCGGCAACGATGAGCGCGCGCAGTTCGGCCGTGACCTGCGGCCTGACACCGAACCAGCGTTCGAAGCCGGGCACGGCCTGATGCAGCAGCATGCCGAGGCCGTCGACCGTCTTCAGCTTTCTCGCGCGCGCCGCCGCAAGCAGCGGCGTTTCCAGCGGCACATAGACGATGTCGGTGACGATGGCGTGGTCCGGCAGCAAAGCGGGATCGGCCGACAGGCCCTCATTGCCGTGCATGCCGAGGGCCGTGGTGTTGATCAGCAGGCCGGCATCGCCAAGCAATTCGCTGGTCACCGCCATGCCATGCGCCGAAACGCCGGCGCCGAAACGATCGCGCAATTCTATAGCCCGGGCCAGCGTGCGGTTGACGATGCGGATGTCGGCAACGCCGCGCTCCTTCAGCGCATGGATGACCGCGCGCGACGCGCCGCCGGCGCCAAGCACGACCGCCGGGCCCTCGCTCGCCCAGCCCGGCGCATGATCATCGAGATTGGCGGCAAAGCCGTGCGCGTCGGTGTTGCCGCCCCACAGGACTCCGTCTTCGAACCACAGCGTGTTGACGGCGCCGATTTCTTCGGCCGCCTGGTCGCGGCGTTCGGCCAGTGCGAAAGCCGCCTCCTTGTGCGGGATGGTGACGTTGCCGCCGCGGTAGCCGTTTGCCTGCAGCGTCTTAACGAAATCGGCAAAGTTTTCCGGCGCGACATCGATGGCCTGGTAGCTGCCGTCGATGCCATGTCTGGCCAGCCAGTGGCCATGGATCTTCGGCGAGCGCGAATGCTTGACCGGATGGCCGGTGACGAAGGCCTTCTTGGTCGCGTCAGCCATCGATGGCTCCCAGCGTGCGCAGTTCGGCCAGCAACGGTAACAGCGGCAGGCCGACAATGGTGAAATGATCGCCCTCGATCTTGTCGAACAGCTGGATGCCTTCGCCCTCGATCTGGTAGGCACCGACGCTCGACAGCGCCTTGGCGCCTACGCGGGCGAGGTGGCGGCCGATGAAGGCGGGGTCGAGCTTGCGCATGGTCATCGAGGCGATGCCGACATGACGCCACAAAACCATGCCGTCGCGAACCAGCACCGCGGCGCTGTTGAGCTGATGGGTCTTGCCGGAGAGTGCCAGAAGATGACGGCGAGCGCCTTCCCTATCGGCCGGTTTGTGGAACACCTCGTCGCCGAGCGACAGCGTCTGGTCGCAGCCCAGCACCAGGGCGCCCGGCTTGCGCTCGCTGACTTCGGTGGCCTTCGCTTCGGCCAGCACCAGGGCAACATCCTCGGGCGAGACACCGCTGTCCTGCAGAGGCGCCTCGAGTGCACGCTCGTCGACATCGGCCGGAACCGCCTCGACGTCGACGCCGGCACTGACGAGCATTGCCTTGCGGAACGGACTGCCCGAAGCGAGGATGATTTTCTCGGTCATGGTTCGTGCGCCTGATTACCCGTCCAGTTGCCGTCGGGATGTTCATCCAAGTAGAAAACCGTTGCGCCCGTCGGGCACTGTAACTTTCAAGCGACGTAGCGGTGGGGTGTTGGCGACGCGCGGCGGCTCCAATTATCGGTTCTTTCCCCGCAGGGCAACGATCGCCGCTGCCGTTTCCTCGATCGAGCGACGGCTGACGTCGATCATCGGCCAGCCATGGCGCGTGCAGATCTGGCGGGCGTAGGCGAGCTCTTCGGTAATGGCGGCGCGGTCGATATAGTCTGATGCCTCATAAGAGCTGCTGTTGCCGAGGATGCGGTTTTGCCGGACGTGCGAGATGCGCTCGGCGGTGGCGATCAACCCGACGATCAGCGGCGTCTTGGCGTTGACCAGGCTTTCCGGCACCGGCACGCCGAGCACGATCGGGATGTTGGCGGTCTTGATGCCACGGTTGGCGAGATAGATGCTGGTTGGCGTCTTCGACGTCCGCGAGATACCGATCAGCACGACATCGGCATCGTCCATATTGAGCGGCAGCTGGCCGTCATCATGGTCCATGGTGAAATTGAGCGCATCGATGCGACGGAAATATTCAGCATCGAGCACGTGCTGGGCGCCTACGCGCCGGCCGGCCGGCGTGCCGAGATAGGATTGGAACACGGTCAGCACCGGCTCCAGCACCGACACACAGGGCAGGCCCATGGTCGCACACCGCTCGTCGATGCCGCGTGCCAGCTTCTGGTCGACGACCGTATAGAGGATGATGCCGGGCTCCTCCTCGATGTCCTCGAACACTTTCGCCACCTGCTTTTCGGTGCGGATGAGCGGATAGATGTGCTCGATGGCACGCGCATCCTTGTACTGCGCCGAAGCCGCCCGGCCGGCGGCGAGCAGCGTTTCGCCGGTCGCGTCGGAAATCAGGTGCAGGTGGAAGAAGCTCTGGGGTTTGTTCACAGGGGGTCACCTGGGGCTGTGGGCTTCTGTGGATAAAGCGGGATGAAAAGACGGGTCGGTCGGAGGCGACTGTATCAGATGGCAGTTTGTCCACAATTCGATGCGCTGTCAGCTTCGTCGGGCGGCTGGGGACAAGTTTGGGGACCGGTTTTCTTGCCCTGCTTCTGTCCACAGGGCCGGTTTTTCCCGGAGCATCCTAAGGCTTTGACTCCAGTAGCGGATTCCAAACTATCCCCAGAGCCCTACATCCGGGAGAAAGAAGCGCGCGACAATATGCTTGCTGGTGTTTTTCGGGGCAAAGCGGGACAGGTGACAACCACCACAACCAACAGACTCTTAGAATCAGAAGAATCTTAGATATAAGAATCTTTAAGATTATAGAGGGCTGGGAGAGGCGAGCGTTCGATGCCCAAAAGCCGGATCATACTGGACGTCCTCAAGGGCGAAGCGGTGTTTCCGCCTCCGCTCTGGATGATGCGTCAGGCCGGGCGCTATCTGCCGGAGTATCGTGAAACCCGCAGACGAGCCGGGTCCTTCCTCGATCTCTGCTATGATCCCGACCTTGCCGTCGAAGTGACCTTGCAGCCGATCGAGCGCTTCGGTTTCGACGCCTCGATCCTGTTTTCCGATATCCTTGTCGTTCCGCATGCGCTTGGCCGCGACGTCCGCTTCGAAGAGGGGCGAGGGCCGCTGCTGACGCCGATCACGGCGCAGGAGATCTTGGCTCTGGAAAGCAAGGTGTTTCACGTGAATCTCGAACCGGTCTACGAGACGGTTCGCCGCTTGCGGGCAAGATTGCCCGACGAGACAACGCTGATCGGCTTCTGCGGCGCGCCGTGGACGGTGGCGACCTACATGATCGCCGGCCATGGCACGCCCGACCAGGCGCCGGCGCGGCTGTTTGCCTATCGCGAGCCGGCGGCGTTCCAGCACCTGCTGAAAGTGCTTGCCGATCATTCGGCCGCCTATCTCATCCGCCAGATCGAAGCGGGTGCGGATGTGGTGCAGATTTTCGATTCCTGGTCCGGCGTGCTCGATGACGCCTCCTTTGACCTGTTCTGCGTGCAGCCGGTGGCGGAGATCGTGCGTCAGGTTAGAGCCGTCTATCCCGATGTTCCGATCATCGGCTTTCCCAAGGGCGCCGGCGCCCGCTACCAGACCTATCGCCAGAAGACCGGCGTGACGGGTCTGGGGATCGACTGGACGGTGCCCCTGGAGGCGGCGAAGGATTTGCAGCGCTCCGGTGCGGTTCAGGGCAACCTCGATCCCTTGCGCCTCGTGGCTGGCGGCAAGGCGCTGTCCGATGGCATCGACGCGATCCTGAAAGCGCTGGGCGAGGGGCCGCTGATTTTCAATCTCGGCCACGGCATCACGCCGGAGACGCCGATCGCCCATGTCGAGGCGATGGTGAAACAGGTGAGGAGCGCGACACGCTGATGGCTGAGATGAACAACACGAACAGCACTGGCCAGGCGATGATGCGCATGACGATCGGTATCGCCGTGCTGGTTGTTCTCACCGCGCTTTTGTATTTCGCAGCACCCGACAGCTTCTATCCCTGGGCCAAGGCGATCCACATCCTCGCCGTCATCTCATGGATGGCCGGTATGCTCTATCTGCCGCGGCTGCTGGTCTACCACGCCGATGCCGAGAAGGGCTCGGTGCAGTCGGAGACCTTCAAGGTGATGGAGCGGCGCCTGCTGCGCGGCATCATCAATCCGGCGATGATCGTCACCTGGGTGTTCGGCCTGTGGCTTGCCTGGAAAGGCTTTGGTTTCGAGGGTGGCTGGCTGCACGCCAAGATCGGTGCGGTGCTTTTGCTGTCCGCCGTTCACGGCTATCTGGCTGGTGCGGTGCGCAAATTCGCCGAGGATCGCAATGAAAAGCCCGCCAAGCACTGGCGGATCGTCAACGAGATCCCCACATTGCTGATGATCGCGATCGTGATCCTGGTTGTCGTCAAGCCGTTCTAGGCCTTTATCGGTCCCGCAAAACGCAGCTTGCTCTTTCACCCGACCGACGATAAAAGACGGGTCTTCCTTCCCGTCATGCGCCGCCCCTCATTGCTTTCGGCCGCGCCCGGCATTTGTCGCATCCCGCCGATATTTTCCCAAAGCTTACCCAGACTCCATCTATTCAAGGTCCGTCTATGCAAGAAATGAAACTCGCCGAGTTCAAAAACAAGAAACCACCAGAGTTGATCGCTTATGCCGAATCGCTCGAGGTCGAAAACGCCAGCGTCATGCGCAAGCAAGAGCTGATGTTCGCGATCCTGAAGAAACTGGCCGCACAGGACGTCGAGATCATCGGCGACGGTGTGGTCGAGGTGCTGCAGGATGGTTTTGGTTTCCTGCGCTCAGCCAACGCCAACTATCTGCCAGGTCCCGACGACATCTACATTTCGCCGTCGCAGATCCGGCGCTTTTCGCTGAAGACCGGCGATACGGTCGAAGGGCCGATCCGCAGCCCGAAAGAGGGCGAGCGCTATTTCGCGCTGCTCAAGGTCAACACGATCAATTTCGACGATCCCGAAAAGATCCGCCACAAGATCCACTTCGACAATCTGACGCCGCTCTATCCGACCTCGCGGCTGAAGATGGAAATGGAGGTTCCGACCTCCAAGGACATCTCGGCCCGCGTCATCGACCTGGTGGCGCCGCTCGGCAAGGGCCAACGCGCTTTGATCGTGGCGCAGCCGCGCACCGGCAAGACGGTGCTTTTGCAGAACATCGCCCACTCGATCACCACCAACCATCCCGAATGCTATCTGATCGTGCTTCTGATCGACGAGCGGCCGGAAGAAGTGACCGACATGCAGCGCTCGGTGAAGGGCGAGGTCGTCTCCTCGACCTTCGACGAACCGGCGGTGCGCCACGTGCAGGTTGCTGAAATGGTCATCGAGAAGGCCAAGCGCTTGGTCGAACATGGCCGCGACGTCGTCATCCTGCTCGATTCGATCACCCGTCTCGGCCGCGCCTACAACACGGTGGTGCCGTCATCCGGCAAGGTGCTGACCGGCGGTGTCGACGCCAACGCGCTGCAGCGCCCGAAGCGCTTCTTCGGCGCTGCCCGTAACATCGAGGAAGGTGGTTCGCTGACCATCATCGCCACCGCGCTGATCGATACCGGCAGCCGCATGGACGAAGTCATCTTCGAAGAGTTCAAGGGCACCGGCAATTCGGAAATCGTGCTCGACCGCAAGGTCGCCGACAAGCGCATCTATCCGGCCATGGATATCCTCAAGTCCGGCACCCGCAAGGAAGACCTGCTGGTTGCCCGCCAGGACCTGCAGAAGATCTTCGTGCTGCGCCGCATCCTGGCGCCGATGGGAACGACCGACGCGATCGAGTTCCTGATCGACAAGCTGAAGCAGACCAAGACCAATGCGGACTTCTTCGATTCGATGAACACGTAACGGTCAGGCCGAAACTTTCCGGCCTATGCATTGAAACCCCATTCCGGGAAACCGGGATGGGGTTTTTCATTGCCGGGGTCAGGTCGCATTCCCGATATCGAGCGGCCGTATGCGGCGGCGAATGATTTCGCCCTCATGCAAAGCTGACGTCTTCGAATGGGAAGCAGCGACGTGAAGAAGACAATCCCGACCCTGGTCGGCTTTTCGGCCATCCTGACATGGTCGTTCCTGGCGTTGCTTTCGACTGCCGCGGGCCCGATCCCGCCCTTTCAGCTGGCAGCCATGACCTTCCTGCTCGGAGCGCTCGTCGGCGCGAGCAGCTGGATTGTCCGCCCGGCCGCGATCCGGTCACTGCGGCAGCCATGGCCGGTCTGGGCGATCGGAACGGCGGGACTGTGCATCTACCACTGCGCCTACTTCTTCGCGATTCAGTCGGCGCCGCCGGTCGAGGTCAGCCTGATCGCCTATCTCTGGCCGCTGCTGATCGTCGTCTTCGCCGCCTTCCTGCCCGGTGAAAGGCTGAGGGTTCATCACGTCGTGGGCGTTGTTCTCGGGCTTGCCGGCGCCATCGTCGTGATCACCAAGGGCGGCGATGTCGGGCTGGCCAATGGGGTGATGAAGGGCCATGTCATCGCTCTGTTCTGCGCCTTCATCTGGGCCGGTTATTCGGTCCTGTCGCGCCGCTTCGGCCAGGTGCCGACCGATGTCGTGGCCGGATATTGTTTCATCACGGCGGCGGTCGCTTTCGCGCTGCACCTGACCCTCGAGACCACGATCTGGCCGCAGACGCCGACGCAGTGGATGGCTATCGTTATTCTGGGCACGATCCCTCTGGGAGCCGGCTTCTACGCTTGGGATTTTGGCTGCAAGCACGGGGACATCATGATCCTCGGCGCCCTGTCCTACGCCGCACCGTTGTTTTCGGTGATCGTGCTGCTGTTGGCAGGGTTTGGCGTGTTCCATTGGTCGGTGGCGCTCGCTTGCGTGCTGATCACGATCGGCGCGGTCATCGCCGCCAAGGATTTGCTGTTCAAGCCGAGCCAAGTCGCGTCTTCGGCCGAGGCGTTCCCCTCGCCAGCGCAAGGCGACGCATCCTGAGCTATTGGCGGCGCAGAAGGCGCTCCAACTCTTCCGGATCCGTCACTGGGGGAAGGCAAACCTGCCCCGTACATAACCATGCACCCGCTCTGTCGGTCGGTGGCAGGCTTCCGCCGGGCAGCAAGGGTCGATTCGCTACCGTACCGATCGGCACGATGATGTCGACGCGACACGGGTTCGGGTATCGATTCGCAACCGGAACAAGTTTTGGATCGTCCAGCGCATCGACGATGACCAGTTTGAGCGGCTCGATTGCCAGCGCGCAGGCGTTGACGATGCCGGCCTGGCCATAGGCCTGGTGCGCCGCGCGGCCGGCGGCGTGCTCGGCGATTTGCCAGGCTCTTTCCTGCAGCTCGAGATCGCCGGTGACGGACGCCAGCCGGACCAGCGCCTCGATAATCCGGCCGGTGGCGGAAGGGATGGCTTCGTCGACATCGCCCCTGATGCGGATCGGCACATCGGCGCAGTCCGACGCGCTCAGGTAATAGCCTGTCTTCTCGGCGTCGGCGTGCCAATGGTCGAGCTGCCCGATGAACTTGCCGGCTTGGTCGACATAGCTCCAATCCCCGGTGGCCTCGAACAGCGATACCGCTGCATTGGCCATGGCGGCGTAGTCGCTGGACAGAGCAGGGAACAATGTCCTGGCGCCAAGCATCGAATGCGGCAAGCGGCCATCGCGGCTGGCAGAGCTGATATGGGTGAAAGCTTTTGCCGCGGCGTCGATCCAGTCAGGCCGCGATAGCGACCGGCCGGCCTCGGCAAGGGCTGCGATCATCTGGCCGTTCCAGTCAGTGAGGGCCTTGCCGTCGCGCCCGGGCCTCACACGATGCTCTCTGGCCGCCAGAAGTTTCGCTTTCAGCGGGACGAGTTGATCGCGATCGATAACGCTTTGGGATTGCTGGGATCTTGTTTGATGGACAACCGGTTTTCCTTCCCAGCCATGTGGGCTGGAGAGCGCGAAGTGTTTGAAAAACAAGGAGGACTCGTCGCCGAGAACAGCTTCGATTTCGTCCCGGCTCCAGGTGTAGAACAGCCCTTCCTCACCGTCGCTGTCGGCGTCGAGGCTGGCGGCGAAGGCGCCGCCGTCGACGCGCATTTCGCGCAGCAGCCAGTCGACCGTCTCTTCGATTCGCACCCGGAACAGTTCATTGCCGCCTGCCGCATAGGCCCAGTTGCAGAAGCGGATGAGCTGCGCATTGTCGTAGAGCATCTTTTCGAAATGCGGCACCAGCCATTCGGCATCGGTCGAGTAGCGGCTGAGCCCGCCGCCAATATGATCGTAGATGCCGCCGCTCACCATCTGTTCGAGGCTGATGAGGACGTCGTCGCGATGGCTGGCGTTGCCGTCGCGCAGCCAGGACAGCCAGAGTGTCAACATGAACGGCGCATTGGGGAATTTCGGCGCGCCGCTTAAGCCCCCTAGATCGCGGTCGATCATGCCGTCGATGCCCTTGGCCAGTTCCGCCAGCGTGTCGCGATCGAGCCCTGTTTTCGCATGCGAGCCGGCGAGCCGTGCCTCGACATGTGTCGTCAGGCCGTCGGCGCTCTGGTTGAGGCTCGCCCGCTTCTCGCGCCAGGCCTTGTCCACCGCCTCCATCACCTGGATGAAACCAGGACGACCATAGCGCGGCTCGCGCGGGAAATAGGTGCCGCCCCAGAACGGCTTGCCGTCCGGGGTCAGGAACATGGTCAGTGGCCAGCCGCCTTGCTCGCCCATGGCGGATAGCGCCGCCATGTAGATCTGGTCGATGTCAGGGCGCTCCTCGCGGTCGACCTTGATATTGACGAACAGACGGTTCATGACGGCGGCGACGTCAGCGTTCTCGAAGCTTTCATGCGCCATGACATGGCACCAATGGCAGGCGGCATAGCCGACCGAAAGCAGGATCGGCCTGTCCAGCGCCTTTGCCTCCTCAAGCGAAGCCGGCGACCAGGCCCGCCAGTGGACGGGATTGCCGCTGTGCTGCTGCAGATAGGGGCTGGCCTCCTGGGCAAGCAGGTTTTGCGCGGGTAGCGTCACGATGGGTAAACTCGGTTGGGGTTACCGTATGGGCGCGAAGCTAGGGTGGTTCGGTAGAGCGGGCAAATGATTTCAGGCGATTCGATCGTTGCATTGTCGAGCGGCCGGCTTCCGGCCGGCGTCGCCGTCATCCGCATTTCGGGCCTGCAGACTCGATTCGTAGTCGAAACGATCGCCGGCACTATGGTTAAGGACCGCGCGGCGGTTTTGCGCAGGCTGCGGGCGCCCGATGGAACCGTACTGGATAACGGCCTGGTCGTCTTCTTTCCCGGGCCGGCCAGTTTTACGGGTGAAGATGTCGCGGAGTTCCACGTTCACGGCGGACGTGCCGTGGTGGCCAGGATGCTGGAGACGATCACTGGTTTTGACGGCGTCAGGCACGCGGAACCAGGCGAATTCACCCGCCGCGCCTTTCTCAACGGCAAAGTCGATCTGGTCGAGACCGAGGCGCTGGCGGATCTCGTCAACGCCGAAACCGAGGCGCAGCGGCGTTTTGCTGTCCAAAATGCCGAAGGCGTTCAGAGCGAACTCTACCTCGGCTGGCGCCGCAGGCTGGTCCATGCCCGCGCCATGATCGAGGCGGAGATCGATTTTGCCGATGAGGACGATGTCCCCGGTTCCGTTTCGGATACGGTTTGGTCCGACGTCCGGATAATGATCGATGAGATCCACCGACACATCGCCGGGTTTCGCGCCGCCGAGATCATTCGCGATGGATTCGAGGTCGTCATCCTTGGTGCGCCCAACGCTGGTAAGTCGAGTCTGTTCAACGCCCTGGCGCGGCGGGATGCCGCTATAGTAACGGATGAGCCCGGCACGACGCGGGATCTGCTTGAAGTGACACTTGATCTTCAGGGGCTGCGGGTCAGGCTTACGGATACGGCCGGGCTGCGCGATGCGCCGGGCAAGGTCGAGGCGATCGGCATCGAGAAGGCGAAGGCCAAGGCGCATGGTGCCGATCTCTTGCTGCTGCTGGAGGACGTTGCGGACCCCAGGGACATCGGGTCGCTGCCGACGGAGGCGCCGGCCTTGCGCGTCGGCACCAAGCTCGATCTGCTGGAGAGCCGTGCTGCAAACGAAGCGGCTGGCGATTATGATCTTGTCATCTCGGTGAAGAATGGGGCCGGCGTGGAAGAACTGCTGGCGGAAATCGGCCGGCGTGCGGCGGAGGCGGCCGGTAGCGTCGGCGATGTTCTGCCCTCACGCCTGCGCCACGTCGAATTGCTTGGCGCGGCAAACAGCCATCTGCTTCGTGCCATTGACGACAGGACTGTCGGACAGGAATTGCGCGCCGAGGAGTTGCGGCTCGCTGCCGATCGCCTGGGCCGAATCGTTGGCGCCATTGACGTCGAGGACATGCTGGACGTGATCTTTTCGCAGTTCTGCATCGGGAAATGACTCACGTGAAACAGTGGCTTGCTGGGAGGAACCACGACGTCGTCATCCTCGGGCCTCCGAGACGGAGCTTCGCTCCTGCTCCGCCCGTGGATGACGAGGTTTCGTCTGGGCCACCGCGCTGCGCCGCCTGCGTGACTCACGTGAAACGCGTCAGGCGGCCCCGGTGACTCACGTGAAACATGGAGCTGACAGCCCGCACGGTTGTTTCACGTGAAACGACTCGCGGAGTTTTCTTGACAGCATCGCCCTGCAGGGACATGTGTCCCTCATTCATTGAGTCTAGGAAGTTTGTGATGACCAATCACTATGATGTGGTTGTGGTGGGCGGCGGCCACGCGGGTTGCGAGGCGGCCAGTGCTGCTGCGCGCGCCGGTGCCAGGACTGCACTGGTGACGCTACGCTTTGATACGATCGGTGTCATGTCGTGCAATCCGGCGATCGGCGGGCTCGGCAAGGGTCATCTGGTGCGCGAGATCGATGCCAGGGACGGCCTGATGGGCCGGGTAGCCGACGCTGCCGGCATTCAGTTCCGTCTGCTCAACCGCCGCAAGGGTCCGGCGGTGCGCGGCCCCCGCACGCAGGCCGACAGGAAGCTCTATCGCCTTGCCATGCAAGAAGCGATTCGGCAGCAGAACGATCTCGACGTCGTCGAAGGCGAGGTTCTGGACTTCGAGATCGTCGCCGGCCGGATCGCGGCTGTTCTCCTGGCTGACGGCAGGCGGCTTGCCTGTGGCGCGGTCGTTCTGACGACTGGGACCTTCCTGCGCGGGCTTATTCACATCGGCGAGAAAAAGATTGTCGCCGGCCGCATGAACGAGCAGGCCAGCCTTGGCCTGTCGGCAACGATGGACCGGGCGGGCTTCAAGCTCGGACGGCTGAAGACCGGCACGCCACCTCGGCTCGATGGCCGGACCATCGATTGGGCGTCGCTGGAAAAACAGGCCGCCGATGAATATCCGGTGCCGTTCTCACTGATGACCGACCGCATCGAGACGCCGCAGATCGAGTGCGGCATCACGCGGACCACTACGGCAACTCATGATTTGATCCGCGCCAATCTCCGCCGCTCGGCCATGTATTCCGGTTCGATCGAAGGGGTCGGGCCGCGCTATTGCCCGTCGATCGAGGACAAGATCGTCAAGTTCGGCGATCGGGATGGACACCAGATCTTTCTGGAGCCGGAAGGGTTGGACGACGACACCGTCTATCCCAATGGGATTTCGACCTCGCTGCCTGAGGATGTGCAGCTTGATATCCTGAAAACCATTCCCGGGCTCGAACGCGCAACCATGCTGCAGCCCGGCTATGCCATTGAATATGATCATGTCGATCCGCGCGAGCTGCATCAGACCCTGGAGACGAAGCGCATTAGTGGCCTCTTCCTCGCCGGGCAGATCAATGGCACGACCGGCTATGAAGAAGCGGCCGGGCAGGGCCTGCTCGCCGGCCTCAATGCGGCGCGGCGGGCGGCAGGCAGCGAGCAGATCGTGCTCAGCCGCACCGAGGCCTATATCGGGGTGATGGTCGACGATTTGACCAGCCGCGGCATCAGCGAACCCTACCGGATGTTCACCTCGCGGGCTGAGTTCCGACTCTCGCTGCGCGCCGACAATGCCGATGAGCGGCTGACGCCATTGGCGGCGAAACTGGGCATCGCCTCGACGCGGCGGATGCGGCGCTACGAGCATGTCATGCAGCATCTCGATGAGGCGCGAGAACTGGCGAAGTCGCTCACCCTGACCCCCAATGAAGCGGCGCGTCATGGGCTGGAGATCAACCGGGATGGCGTGCGCCGGTCCGGCTATGAATTGCTGTCCTATCCCGACGTCGATGTGGCCTGGCTGGCTCGTATCGATTCGCGGTTCGCGGAAATCGACGGCAAGACGGCGGAACGTCTCGAAACGGAAGCGAAATATTCGGTCTATCTCGATCGCCAAAGGACGGATGTGGCGCAAATCCGGCATGAAGAGAGCCGCTTGATCCCTGAGGCGGTCGATTTCGCCGGCGTGCCGGGACTGTCGAACGAGTTGAAGCAGAAGATGCAGGTACGGCGGCCGCGCTCGATCGCCGATGCCCAGCGCATGGAAGGCATGACACCGGCGGCGCTGGCGATCATTGTCGCGCATGTCCGCCATGCAGAGAGCGCCCAGCGCCCACAAAAGGATGTTGCGTGAGTTCTATGTCCCTAGAGAGTCTGCAGGATGCGGCGGGCCCGGTTTCACGTGAAACATTCGATCGGCTGATGGCGTTCGAGCAGATGTTCCAGAAATGGAACCGCAGCATCAATCTTGTGGCGCAGTCGACGTCGGGCGATGTCTGGCAGCGCCACATCCTCGACAGCGCGCAGCTCGGGCGCATAGAGCCGACCGCCACACGCTGGGTGGATTTCGGCTCGGGCGGCGGATTCCCCGGCCTCGTCATGGCTTTTCTGCTTGCCGAGCGCGACGGCGCCAGCATCGATCTGGTTGAAAGCAATCGCAAAAAAGCATCCTTCCTGCAGACCGTGGTCGGACAGTTCAGCCTGCCGGCGCGGGTCGTGGCGCGCCGCATCGACGACAGCCATGCGCTTGTTTCGACACCGCAAATCGTCACGGCGCGAGCGCTGGCCTCGCTTTCGACCTTGTTGGACCTGTCGGCGCCCTGGCTGACGTCGGGCGCGCGCGGCCTGTTCCACAAAGGCCGGGATTACCGCGCCGAAGTGCAAGAAAGCGTTCACCGATGGTCCTTCGATCTGGTAGAACATCCAAGTGTGACCGACCCTCATGGGGTCATCCTTGAATTGTCGAACCTGCGACCTGTCTGATCTGCGACCTTTCAGACCATTTGGCGACCCAAAATGAACTTCTGGCATAGACCCATGATGAAGAATGGCCCCCGAATCATCACCGTAGCCAACCAAAAGGGCGGCGTCGGCAAGACCACTACCGCCATCAATCTGGCGACCGCGCTGGCCGCGATCGGCGAAAAGGTGCTGATCGTCGATCTCGATCCGCAAGGCAATGCCAGCACCGGCCTTGGCATTGACCGCAAGGATCGGACGGTCTCGTCCTATGACGTGCTGACCGGCGAGCTGGAGCTGGAAGCCGCGGCCATCCCGACGGCTGTGCCTGGCCTGTCGATCGTGCCGTCGACGCTCGATCTGCTCGGCATCGAAATGGAGATCGCCTCCGCACCCGACCGTGTGCTCAAGCTGCGCAATGCGCTTCGCGCCGCAACCGCCCGTGGGGCGCCGTTCGGCTATGTGCTGATCGACTGCCCGCCGTCGCTCAACCTTTTGACTTTGAATTCCATGGCGGCAGCCGATTCTGTTCTTGTGCCGCTGCAATGCGAATTCTTCGCGCTCGAAGGTCTCAGCCAATTGCTGGAAACGGTCGAGCAGGTGCGCCGTTCGATCAATCCGGATCTCACCATCCAGGGCATCGTGCTGACCATGTATGACGGCCGCAACAATCTCGCCAACCAGGTGGTGCAGGATGTGCGGGCGCATATGGGCGACAAGGTCTACGAGACCATCATTCCGCGCAATGTTCGGGTGTCCGAGGCGCCGTCTTACGGCAAGCCGGCGATCCTCTACGACCTGAAATGCTCGGGTAGCCAGGCCTATCTGCAACTGGCGTCGGAAGTGATCCGCCGTGAGCGCAAGTTACGCGCTGCTTAATAGACCGTCCACACAGTTAAAAGCCGATTCGATACCGAAACGATCCGGGACTTTGGAATAAAAATGAGCGAAGACCTTTCGAGAAAGAGACTGGGCCGTGGACTGGCAGCGCTGATCGGCGAGATTGATCGCCCAGTAGCACCCGAAAAGCCGGGTATGAGCGCCGACGGCAAGGTGCCGATCGAGTTCCTGACGCCAAATCCGAAAAATCCGCGCCGGCATTTCGGCGACGCCGATCTGACCGATCTTGCGCAGTCGATCCGCGAGCATGGCGTCGTCCAGCCGGTGGTGGCGCGGCCTTCGCCGACACAGGCCGGCCGCTACGAGATCATCGCCGGCGAGCGCCGCTGGCGCGCGGCGCAGCGTGCCGGGCTGTCCGAGATCCCGGTCATTATCCGCGAGGTCAACGACCGCACCGCGCTCGAGCTGGCAATCATCGAGAACGTCCAGCGCACTGATCTTAACGCGGTCGAGGAAGCGCTTGGCTACCAGCAGCTGATCGACGATCACGGCTACACCCAAGCCGATCTCGGCCAGGTGATCGGCAAGAGCCGCAGCCATGTCGCCAACACGCTACGCCTGCTGAAGCTGCCCGACGTGATCCGCGACATGCTGGTCGACGGCGCACTGTCTGCGGGCCACGCCCGCACGCTGGTGACGGCCGAGGATCCGGCCGGCCTTGCCAAGCGCATCGTCGAAGAGGGGCTTTCGGTGCGGCAAGCCGAAGCGCTGGCGCAGATGCCGGCCGGCAGCAGCAGTGCGAAGGAAGCCAAGCCTGCGCCAAGCCCGGAGCAAAAGGACGCCGACACGCTGGCGCTGGAAAAGCTGCTGACCGACACGATCGGCATGATCGTATCGGTGGATCACAAGGGCAAGGGCGGCGTCCTGCGGGTTTCGTATCGGTCGCTGGAGCAGCTGGATGAGCTGTGCCGGCGGCTAAAGCAGGAGCGGTAGTTAGCCGGCGAATTATCTTCAAGTCGGAGATTGATTTGGCGCATATGGAAAGGGCTGGCCGTTGGGCGGCCTTTTTCCTTTGTGGCAATGGTGATTGGCGAAATCGGCGAAGCCGCGAATCCCCTCGAGAGGGGAGATTGGGCGCGCTGCCCCAGCCTCGCGCTCTCAACCGCGATCCCGAGCACCGCCTGTCGCCAGCCCTGGCGCTCGCGGCTTGACAGTGCCAGGCAACGGCGTAACCTATATTACATATGGCTTAAATTATGTGCCCTAGCGTGCCGGTCAGTCGAGGCAAGGGCTATTTGCCGTTCCTACAATAGTCGTGAAATGGCACCGCCTTGCCAAAGCGATATGCCGACGCGCCTGACGCAAGTGGGAGGTGCAAATGGCAGTCCGTTGGCAATTGTCCGGAAGTTACTTCGAAAATTGTAGCTGCGATGTCGTATGTCCTTGCCTGCTGTCCACCAACGCGCAGCTGACATCGAAGCCGACGAGAGGTGTTTGCGACGTCGGTTTGGTCTTTCATATCGATACGGGCAACTACGGCGACGTTCGATTGGATGGGCTCAGTGTCGCGATGGTTGCTCACACGCCGGGTCCGATGGCAAACGGCAATTGGACGGCCGCCGCCTATATCGACGAACGGGCCGATGACAGGCAAACAGAGGCGCTAGGTGCCATCTTCACTGGCGCCGCGGGCGGCCCGATGGCGGTGCTGGCGCCCATGATTGGCACGAACCTTGGCGCCAAGAAGGTGCCGATAAGCTACCGGATAGACGGCAAGAAGCGGTCGGCGGAGATCGCGGGCGTCATGCAGATGGCGGTCGAGCCGCTGCCGACAATGCGCGAGGACGGGCAGATGTGGGCGGCCACCGGCCATCCTATCAATCCCGACTGGCTCGCCCTGGCGATGGGGGCGGAAGGCAGTACATTCAGCGACCATGGCATGAGCTGGGACAATTCCCGCCGAAACGGACATTACGCCCCGATCAATTGGTCTGGCCAGCAGTAGCCGTTGGCCGCATAGTACGAAACGACCCGTCCATGGCGCCGACGTTGCAGCGATACATAATTCTCGCGCTGCTGATCGCTATCGCTGCGGCGGCGTGGACCCTGCTTATCTGGGAGCAGATGGGCATGGACGTGGACATGCGCATGGAAATGTACGCACTCACCATGGGCATGAAGGCGCCGCTGTTTCTTGCCGTCTGGATGATCATGATGATTGCCATGATGTTTCCGACGGCCGCGCCCATGATCCTGACGTTTCACCAGGTCCAGGCCGGCAAACAGGGCCGGGGCGAGACCTTTGTCTCGAGCTGGGTGTTCGTGGCCGGGTACATGCTGGTTTGGGGCGTGATGGGCGTTATCGCCTTTGCCGGGGCGGCGGGTGCGGAGATGCTTGCCGGGCGTGTGGGATTGTCCACGGCGACGGCCGCGCGTATCGGCGGCGCGCTGCTGATGATCGGGGGCGCCTATCAACTCTCCCCACTGAAAGATCTATGTCTGGCCAAATGCCGCACGCCGATTGGCTTCATCCTGACCTCATGGCGCGATGGTTACTGGGGTGCGGTTCGCATGGGCCTGGAGCATGGACTTTTTTGCCTGGGCTGCTGCTGGCTTTTGTTTCTCGCCCTCTTTCCTCTCGGGATCATGAACGTCGCCGCAATGGCCGTGGTCACCTTGCTAATCTTTGCGGAAAAGACCCTCCCGTCAGGAGGTGGGATCGCAAAGGTGTCGGGTATCGCTCTGCTTCTTTATGGCGCGGCGGTACTGGTCTTTCCACAGGCGCTGCCAACCTTTCAGCCGGTGGGCGCCATTACAATGAATTGACGAATGGAGCCAGCGGCTCGGCGCCGAAAGGAGGAGGATCGCTCTCCTACCGCTGCGCCAGCCTGCTGCTCTCGACCGCTATCCCCAGCAGTGCCTGCCGTGCCAGCGCCACGGAAAGATCCGGTCGCCTCCGCGTCTGCAGCACCGCCGTCTGCAGCCGGGTCAGCGCGCGGCTGAGCGCGTCGGTGCTCCAGCGCTCCAGGGCCTTCTCGACCAGCTTACGACGAGAGAAAAACACCGGCGGCCGAGCGGCGGCGACGACCGAGGCGGCGCTTCGATTGCCTGAGTCCATCTGGCCGCGCATGACTTGGATCTGCTGCAACTGCCGCATCGCCGAGGACAGCACCAGGAAGGGCTGGCCGCCCGACTGGCAATGGCGGCTAAAGGCGGTGTCGAAGTCGCCGATCTTGCCTTCGAGAAGCGCATCGACGGCGTCATCGAAGGAGGCGCCGGACACGTCGCCCGACATCGCCTTGACCTCCTCCAGCCCGATCTCGTTCTGGCCATGGGCGTAGAGAATGAGTTTTTCTATCTCACCGCGCGAGGCCAGCCGGTCGCCGCCGAGATTGCGGCGCAGCGCCTGCCTCGCCTCCATGGTCATCGACATGCCGGCCTTGCGCAGTTCATCGTCGATGACCGCGTCGATGTCGCGGGCTTCATCGGCATAGCACGGTAGCGCCATGGCAGTGTCCGCCGCCTCGACGATGGCGCGCAGCCCGACGCCCTTCTTGAGATCGCCGGCCTCGATCAGGATGATCGCGTCTCGCGCGGGCTCCGCCGTCAGCGCCTTGACGTCGTCGGCCAGCGCCTTCTGGCCGCTGGCATTGCGCACCCAAAGCAGGCGCCGGTCGGAGAACATCGGCACGGTGCGGGCTTCGTCAAGCAGCCGGCCCTCGTCGCGATCGACCTCCGACCCCTCGAGCCGGACCACCGAGAACGGGTCGTCGAGCGGCAGGCCGGTCTTTTCGGCAAAGGCCTTCGCCCGCTCGGAGACGAGGCCGCGATCGGGGCCGTAAAGCAGGACAATGGAGATGCGCTGGTCCGGCCGCGCCAACCACCCATCGACCTCGTAAGCTTTCTTCTGTGCCATGGCGGGTTGGTTAGCATGATGCGGGGGCGGGGTGAAATGGTGGAGTGCGTGATCTCCCCCCCTCGAGGAGGAGATGGCCGCAGGCCAGAGGGGGTCGGTTCGATTGGATGCGACCTGCTTGCGGCAGATGGAGGCCGGCGCTTCATGCGCGGCCACCCCCTCTGTTGCCTTCGGCGACATCTCCCCCACGAGGGGGGAGATACCGCCGCTTTCGCCAACTTACCTTATCTTCCGGCAAACCCGGCCCAACCTTCTCCCTAATTGCGCGCGACCGCCCAACATCGACGAGAAATTTCGCGGACATATCTTCATCTTGGTGCTGGGGAGGCTGGATCGGCCGGCGCGACCGGACCGAGGTCCGCAGGCTTGCCCGACGAATTCGCACTGGTCTGGCCGCGCAGATATGCAAATATCTGTTCCAGGCAACATTGGAGGACAAAGGTCATGGCCGATGCTGGGATGTTGCGTTTTCACGTTCCGGAGCCGGAAGTGCGGCCGGGCGGAACGCCTGACTTTTCCAATGTGCCGATCCCGAAGGCCGGCTCGGTGCCGCGCCCCGAGATTGATGTCGATCCGCGCACCATCCGCGATCATGCCTTCTCGATCATCCGGGTGCTGAACCGCAATGGCGAAGCCGTCGGCCCTTGGGCCGGACTGCTGTCCAGCGACGAGCTTTTGGCCGGCCTGCGCCATATGATGACGCTCAGGACCTTCGATGCGCGCATGCAGATGGCGCAGCGGCAGGGCAAGACCTCGTTCTACATGCAGCATCTGGGAGAAGAGGCGGTGGCTTGCGCCTTCCGCAAGGCGCTTGAACCCGGCGACATGAACTTTCCGACCTATCGCCAGGCCGGGCTGCTCATCGCCGACGGCTACCCGATGGTCACAATGATGAACCAGATCTATTCCAACGAGGCCGATCCGCTGAAGGGCCGGCAATTGCCGATCATGTATTCGTCGAAGGAGCACGGCTTCTTCTCGATCTCCGGCAATCTGGCGACGCAGTATATCCAGGCGGTCGGCTGGGCGATGGCTTCGGCGATCAGCAATGATTCGAAGATCGCCGCCGCCTGGATCGGCGATGGCTCGACCGCCGAATCCGACTTTCATTCGGCGCTGGTGTTCGCCTCCACCTACAAGGCGCCGGTGGTGCTCAATGTCGTCAACAACCAGTGGGCGATCTCGACTTTCCAGGGCATTGCGCGCGGCGGTTCGGGCACGTTCGCGGCAAGAGGCCTCGGCTTCGGCATCCCGTCATTGCGCGTCGACGGCAATGACTATCTCGCCGTCCATGCGGTCGCCAAATGGGCGGCGGAGCGGGCGCGCAGCAATCTCGGGCCGACGCTGGTCGAATATGTCACCTACCGTGCCGGCGCGCATTCGAGCTCGGATGATCCGTCCGCCTACCGGCCAAAGACCGAATCCGACGCCTGGCCGCTCGGCGACCCGATCGTGCGGCTGAAGAACCATCTGATAGGGCTCGGTGTCTGGTCGGACGAGCGGCACGCGCAGGCCGAGGCGGAAATCCTCGACACAGTGATCGCGGCACAAAAGGAAGCCGAAAGCCACGGCACGCTGCATGCCGGAGGCAAGCCGTCGACGCGCGACATGTTCGAGGGCCTCTACGCCGAAATGCCGCCGCATCTGCGGCGCCAGCGCCAGCAGGCGGGAGTCTGAGCCATGCCGAGACGGACCATGATCGAGGCCATCCGCGACGCCATGGATGTGTCGATGGGGCGCGACAGCAAAGTTGTCGTGTTCGGCGAGGATGTCGGCTTCTTCGGCGGCGTCTTCCGCTGCACGCAGGGCCTGCAGGCCAAATACGGCAAGAGCCGCTGCTTCGACGCGCCGATCAACGAATCCGGCATTGTCGGCTCGGCCATCGGCATGGCCGCCTATGGCTTGAAGCCGTGCGTGGAAATTCAGTTTGCCGACTATATGTATCCGGCTTACGACCAGCTGACCCAGGAAGCGGCGCGGCTGCGCTATCGCTCCAACGGCGATTTCACCTGCCCGATCGTGGTGCGGATGCCGACCGGCGGTGGCATCTTCGGCGGCCAGACGCACAGCCAGAGCCCGGAAGCGCTGTTCACCCATGTGTCGGGGTTGAAGACGGTGGTGCCGTCCAATCCGCATGACGCCAAGGGGCTGCTGATCGCGGCCATCGAAGATCCGGATCCGGTGATCTTCCTTGAGCCGAAGCGGCTCTACAACGGTCCCTTCGACGGCCATCACGACCGGCCGGTAACGCCATGGTCGAAGCATGAGCTCGGCGAAGTCGCCGACGGCCACTACACCGTGCCGCTCGGCAAGGCGGCGATCCGCCGGGCGGGCTCAGCGATCACCGTGCTGGCCTACGGCACCATGGTCTATGTCGCGCAGGCCGCGGTCGAGGAAACTGGCATCGATGCCGAGATCATCGATCTCAGGACGCTTCTGCCGCTCGACCTCGATACGATCGTCGCCTCGGTCAAGAAGACCGGGCGCTGCGTCATCGTGCACGAGGCGACGCTGACGTCGGGCTTCGGCGCCGAGCTGTCGGCCTTGGTGCAGGAAAATTGTTTCTACCATCTGGAGGCGCCAGTGGCGCGGGTCGCCGGCTGGGACACGCCCTATCCGCATGCGCAGGAATGGGACTATTTCCCCGGTCCCGCGCGCGTCGGCCGCGCTTTGCTTGAAACCATGGGAGCCTGACATGGGTGAACACATCATCAAGCTGCCCGATGTCGGCGAAGGTGTCGCCGAGGCCGAGCTCGTCGAATGGCACGTCAAGATCGGCGACATCGTGCGCGAGGACACCGTGCTTGCCGCCGTCATGACCGACAAGGCAACGGTCGAAATCCCGTCGCCGGTCGATGGCGAAATCCTGTGGCTGGGCGCCGAGATCGGCGACACGGTGGCGATCGGTTCGCCCATCGTGCGGCTGAAGGTGGCGGGCGAGGGCAATGCGAAGCCGCAAAGCGGCGCAGCGGAAGCGGTGGCCGCCGAGCCTCCGGCAAAACTCCCGACCCCGAAACCCGAGGCTGCCGCGCCGCCGGTTGTGAAGACATCGCCAAAGAGCGACGAGCCAAAGGCGAAACCGGCGGCCCCATCGGCCGTTTCGAAAAGCACGGCGCAGCCGTCCGTCTCCGGCGCGCCGCGTCCTGAAGGCGAAAGACCGCTGGCCTCGCCGGCGGTTCGTCTGAGGGCAAAAGAGGCGGGCATCGATCTCAGGCAGGTTGCGGGATCCGGTCCGGCCGGCCGCATCGGCCACGAGGATATCGAGGCTTTCCTGGCGCGCGGTCCGCAGGTCGCCAAGGCATCCGGCCTCGCCCGTAACGATGCGGTACAGGACATCAAGGTGGTGGGCTTGCGGCGCAAGATCGCCGAGAAGATGTCGCTGTCCAAATCGCGCATCCCGCACATCACCTATGTCGAGGAGATCGACGTCACCGCGCTCGAGGAATTGCGCGCCGCGCTCAACAAGGAGAAGCGTCCGGGCGTGGAGCGGCCGAAGCTGACGCTGCTGCCGTTCCTGATGCGGGCGATGGTCAAGGCGATATCGGACCAGCCCAATCTCAATTCGCTGTTCGACGACGAGGCCGGAATCATCCACCAGCATGGCGGCATCCATATCGGCATTGCCGCGCAGACGCCGTCGGGGCTGGTGGTGCCGGTGGTCAAGCATGCCGAGGCGCGCGACATCTGGGATTGCGGCGCCGAGGTTATCAGGCTGGCCGAGGCGGCCAAGTCCGGCACGGCGACACGTGACGAGCTGTCCGGCTCGACCATCACCATCACCTCGCTCGGCGCCATGGGCGGCGTGGCGACGACGCCGGTCATCAACCATCCGGAAGTGGCGATCATCGGCGTCAACAAGATGATGGTGCGGCCGGTGTGGGACGGCACCCAGTTCATCCCGCGCAAGATGATGAACCTGTCCTCCAGTTTCGACCATCGCGTCATCGACGGCTGGAACGCGGCGGTGTTCATCCAGCGCATCAAGACGCTGCTGGAAACGCCGGCGCTGATTTTCGTGGATTGATGCGATGAGAGCCGTCGCAAAGACCCCCTCACCCGGATTGCCAACCGAATTGCAAAGGCAATTCGGGGCAATCCGACCTCTCCCCGAGGGGAGAGGAGGTCGCCGGCGCCAAAGCTCGTCTCTTCTCCCCAGCGGGGAGAAGGTGGACGCGAAGCGGCCGGATGAGGGGGCCTTCCTCACCAGAAAGAGCGAGCCAAGATGAAAGAAATCTCCTGCAAGCTGCTCGTCATCGGCGCCGGTCCCGGTGGTTACGTCTGCGCCATCCGCGCCGGACAGCTCGGCGTCGACACGGTGATCGTCGAAGCCGGCAAACCGGGCGGCACCTGCCTCAATGTCGGCTGCATCCCGTCCAAGGCGCTGATCCATGCGGCCGAGGAGTTCGAGAAGGTCTCGCACATGGAAGGCGGCAATAGCCCGCTCGGCATTTCGGTCACCGCACCCACGCTCGACCTCGCCCGAACCGTCGCCTGGAAGGACGGCATTGTCAGCCGGCTCAACAGTGGCGTTGCCGGTCTGCTCAAGAAGGCCGGCGTCAAGACCGTGCATGGTTGGGCAATGTTTCGCGACGGCAAGACCGTCGCGGTCGAGACCGAGACGGGAAGCCAAGTGATCCGGGCCGAGACGATTGTCATCGCCACCGGTTCGGCGCCGGTGGACCTTTCGTTCATGCCCTTTGGCGGTCCGGTGATTTCCTCCACGGAGGCGCTGGCGCTGAACGAAGTGCCGCAAAAACTCGCCGTCGTCGGTGGCGGCTATATCGGGCTGGAACTCGGCATGGCTTTCGTGAAAATGGGCGCTGAGGTGACAGTGGTCGAGGCCTTGCCGCGCGTGCTGGCGCAGTATGACGCCGAGTTGACGCGGCCGGTGGTCAAGCGGCTCAACGCACTGGGCGTCGAGGTGATGCTGGGTGCCAAGGCCAAGGGGCTGTCGACCAAAGGCGATGCGCTGCTGGTCGAGACCTCAGACGGCAAGAACGCCAAGGTCGCCGCGGACAGGATCCTGGTGACGGTCGGCCGCAAGCCGGTGACCGAAGGCTGGGGGCTCGAGCAGATCGACCTCGACAGGGCGGGAAAATTCATCCGCATCGACGACCAGTGCCGCACCTCGATGCGCGGCATCTTTGCCATCGGCGACGTCACCGGCGAGCCGATGCTGGCGCACCGCGCGATGGCTCAGGGTGAAATGGTCGCCGAGATCATCGCCGGCCATAAGCGCAGCTGGGACAAGCGCTCCATTCCCGCCGTCTGCTTCACCGATCCGGAACTCGTCACCGCTGGCCTGTCACCGGAAGAGGCCAAGGCGCTCGGCGGCGAGATCAAGATCGGCATGTTCCCATTCGCCGCCAATGGGCGGGCGATGACCAAGCTGGGCGAGGACGGCTTTGTTCGCGTCGTGGCGCGGGCGGACAACCATCTGGTGCTCGGCATCCAGGCGGTCGGGCAGGGCGTGTCGGAACTGGCGGCGGCTTTCGGGCTGGCGCTCGAAATGGGCGCAAGGCTGGAGGACATCGCCGGCACCATCCATGCGCATCCGACGCAAGGCGAGGGGTTCCAGGAAGCAGCGCTGAAGGCGCTCGGGCACGCGCTGCATATCTAGGGTGGGTTGCCCGGCCCGCGCGAGCATTTCCGAGAACCGGATTCCACCGTTCGGCATCATGCTCTAGTCTCAGCCAATGAACTCCGACCTGAAGAAATACGTGGCGATTCGCTACAACACCGCCACCGGCTTCATGCCGAGCCAATGGAATGGAAAGGGCAGAGCCAATCTCGACCCGGTGTGGCTGGTCGAGCGGCTGGCGTTGTTCGACACCTATTGCGCGCCCTCGCTCGATGGCCAGTCGCTGAAGGACTTTACGGTCCTGGTCGGGTTCGATTCCGAGACACACGAGAACTACATCCGGACCGTCTGCGATTGTGCGATCGGGATCGACGTCAGGCCGGTCCTCGTCGATGCCGGCGCGGACTACAATGTTGCCTTCAATGCGTTTGTCCAAAGCGACACCGATGCCGAATTCGTTTCGCTGACGCGGCTCGACAGCGATGACGCGCTGGCGCCGAGCTTCATGGAGCGTGTCGACTTCTACGCGCGCCGGGAAATCGCCAAGGGCGAAGTGAACCAGCAACCGCTCTATATAGCCTTTCCGCACGGCCAGAATTTCGATGCGGCAACCAACCGCTATACGCAGCACGAATATCCGACGTCGGCCTTCGGCACGCTGGTCGAGAAGAGATCACCGTCCATGAACGGGGTCTATTGCGACGAGCACACGAAGATGGCGATGCGTTTCAACACCGTTGGGGCGGCCTCGAAGGAGGCCCAATGGTGCATCGTCATCCACGACAACAATGCAGCCAATGTCTTGCGCGGCAAGCCGGTCGCGGAGCCGGCTTTCACGGTGGGCCGGCCCGGTGCCGAAACAGAAACGCGCGCGGCTGCCCGAAAAGAGCCTGCGCAAAAGCAGATGCCGCAGACCTCCGCCAAGGCCTCGCGCAACGCCGGCAATTTCATCCGGTTTCTACTGGGGCGGCCGATGGTGTTGCGGAAATAGGACGTGAGGATCTCCCTTCTCCCCCTGTGGGAGAAGGTGTCGCCGAAGGCGACGGATGAGGGATGCTCCAGGAAACGCCAACGCCTCACTCCGCTGGAACACCCCTCATCCGTCTCGGCGCTGCGCGCCGATCCACCTTCTCCCACAAGGGGCCTGTTGCATAATTCGTTCCGTGGCGTCCAAGCTCCAAAGTTGCAAAGTGCGCGGAGAATCCAGTTTCGGACAAATGCTGTCGGCGAGAATTCCGGTTCATCTTCTCTGTTCGAAATTCGATTTTTTGGAAATCTGTTCCGCGCCTCTCCAGCCAATTTTGTAGTCTTGGAATTATGCAACAGGCCCACAAGGGGAGAAGGCAAGGTGGTGCCGCTTCAGCTCGCCAGCCGGCTCACCATCTCGTGCTGGGCATAGGCACGGCCGAAGCGGTTGGCGAGGAAGGTGTCGAGCGCGATCTCTTCCTGCTTGATGAAACCCGTCGCCGGCAGGCTGCCGTCGGCCAGCATGTCGAGCACGGCGCAGATGCCGGAGGCCGTGGTGATCTGGATGGCGCTGCGCACCTGATTGCCGACGCGCTGGGAGTAGACCTTGTTGGCGTAGGTCTCCTGTAGCAGGCGGCCGTTCTTGCGACCGGAGACGGTGACGAAGACGATGACCACGTCCTGCAGCGTCGCCGGCAGGGCGCTCTCGAAAATGTCCTTCAGCACGTCGCGGCGATGGCGCAGGCCGAGATCGTTGAGCAGCGCCTTCATGATCGCGGCGTGGCCGGGATAGCGGATGGTGCGGTAGTTCAGCGTGCGCACCTTGCCCTTCAGTGTCTCAGCCAGTGTGCCGAGGCCACCAGAGGTGTTGAAGGCCTCGTAGGTGACGCCGTCGAGCGAGAATTCCTCGCGCTCCTCCAGCGGCGGCACTTCGACCAGCTCGCCCTCGACGATCGCCTCGCACGGTTCGCAATATTCGTTGATGACGCCGTCGGTGCTCCAGGTCAGGTTGTAGTTCAGCGCATTGGACGGATATTGTGGCAGGGCGCCTACGCGCATGCGCACGCTCTCCAGCGAATCGAAGCGGCTGGCGAGATCGTTGGCGACGATCGAGATGAAGCCCGGCGCCAGGCCGCATTGCGGAATGAAGGCACTCTTGCCCGAACGCGCCAGCTCCTTGACCCGGCGTGTCGAGACGACGTCCTCGGTCAGGTCGAGATAATGCACGCCGGCACTGGCCGCCGCCTCGGCGATGCGGGTGGTCAGGTGGAAGGGGGCGGCGCTGAGCACCGCGAACTTGCCGGCGAGCGCGGCTTCCAGGGTGCCGGCGGCTTCGATGTCGAGCTCCAGCGCCGCAACCGTGGCCGGCAGTTCGGCAGCAATGAGCTGTGCCGCCGAGCGGTCGACGAGCGTGACCTGGTAATCCCCGGTGGCGGCAAGCATCTCGGCAATGGTCGAGCCGATCTTGCCGGCGCCGACAACAACAATTTTCTTCATGACCGATCCCTCACTGATTGTGAGGCACAGATTCGCAGCTTGCCCGTCGAAAGGAAGCGTGGAATTGTTCGAAACGAAACTCTGATTGGACATTCTGCCGACAGGAATCGTCAAAATGCTCAGTGAAGCCGAACAGGCCCTGCTTTCCCTGCTGCGCGAAAATGCGCGCGCCTCGACCGCCGAGCTCGCGCGGCGGCTTGGCGTTTCCCGCACGACGGTGCAGAGCCGCATCGAGCGGCTGGAACTGCGCGGCATCATCACCGGCTATGGTGTGCGGCTGGCGCCGGACTATGAGCAGGGGCTGGTGCGAGCGCATGTGCTGCTCACCGTGACGCCTAAGCTCGCCGACAAGGTGGTGCGCGGCCTGCGCGCCCTGGCGCCGGTTAGGACGCTGCATTCGGTCAGCGGCAATTTCGACATGATCGTCATTATCGACGCGCCGTCGATCCGCGATCTCGATATGCTGCTCGACCAGATCGGCGCCATGGACGGGGTCGAACGGACTTTGTCATCGATCATCCTGTCGACGCGTATAGACCGCTAGGCGGGGCTTCTGAGGACTTGGACTGCACCAGGCGTTTCGCCGGCTAATCCATCGCTGTGGGAAAACTGACCGATACCGCAAGTCCAGGTCGGCAATCCTCGAGCATAATCGAGGCGCCATGCAGATCGGCGATGGCCCTGACAAGGCTGAGGCCGAGGCCGCTGCCCGGCGTCGACCGGCTGTGGTCCAGCCGGTAAAGCCGCTGGAACACTTTCTCACGCTCTTCTGCCAGAATGCCGGGACCGTTGTCGGCGACGCTGGCCACAACGCGCTCGCCCTGGCGCGTCACCGACAGTTTGATGGATGTGCCTGATGGACAATGGCGCAGTGCGTTCTCGACCAGATTGGCGAACATCTGCGTCAGCAGCTCCCTGTCGCCGTGGATACGCTCCGCCGTCTCGCACAGCTGCACTGACGACAGCGATTTTCCGTCGTCCTCGGCAACGTCGGCATAGATCTCGGCGATGGTTTGCAGAACCTCGCCCAGATCGACATCGGTGAATCGCGCCCGGCGGGCGCCGGCCTCGATCTGCGCGATGCGCAGCAGCGCATCGAAGGTCTCGTTGATCTGCAGGCTCTCGGCATGCGCCTCCGCCAGTTCGCCGGCGACCTTCTGACCCGACAGGTTCTTTTCCGACGCGGTGTCGAGGATCATCTGCAATCGGTTGAGCGGCGTCTTCAGGTCGTGCGCGATGTTGGCGCTGACCTGTTTCATGCCCTCGACCAGCGCCGACAGGCGGTCGAGCGCGGCATTGACCTGGTTGGAGACGATGTCGATATCGTCGCCCTTGCCGGTCAGCGGAATGCGGGTATCCAGCCGTCCATGCGAGACATCCACCATGGTGGCGGCGATGCCGTCGAGACGGCGCTGGACGCGCGAGGCCAGCAGGGCGCCGCCGGCGACCGCCAGCCCGGTGATGATCAGCGTCCCCCAGCCGAAGCTCATCAGCACCACCTCTTCCAGCTCCTCCGTCTCGGAAAGGCTGAAGGCGACGGTCAGGGTGTTGCCGCCGATCGAGCCGGAATAGGCGCGGTATTCGGCCCCCGGCGGCACGCCGGGCAATACGGCGTCGAACATCGAAAAGCCGTCGGGAAGCTCTGCCGCGGTGAAATTGCCGGCCAGATGGTTTCCGGCCGCGTCGGTCAGCGAAAACAGCTGTTCCTTCTTGAGGCTGCGCATGGAGTGGCTGCCGACAGTCTCCACCAGCTCCTTGAGATCGTTGTCGGCATAGGTCGCGGCAACGACCGCGTAGGTTTCCTTGATGGTGTCGTCGAGCCGCTCGGCAAGATCGGCACTCATCATCTGGTAGACGATGGCGCCCGACAAGACGAAGGCCAGCACGAACAGGAAGGCGAAGGTCAAGGCAAGTCGGAACGGCGTGCTGCGCAGCAGGCGGGACCATGTTCCGGTCATGGCGCCGCGTGCAGGCTGTAGCCGGTGTTGCGGACCGTGTGGATGAGCTGGGTTTCGAATGGCTTGTCGATCTTGGCCCGCAGCCGGCTGATATGGGTTTCGACGACGCTAGTCCTGGGATCGAAATGAAAATCCCAGACGCGCTCCAGAAGCATGGTGCGGGTGATGACGCGGCCCTCGCCGCGCATCAGCACTTCCAGCAGGCTGAACTCCCTGGGCTGCAGGTCGATCGGCTGGCCCTGCCTGATAACGCGCCGCATGATCAGGTCCATTTCGAGGTCGGCAACCCGCAGAACGGTTTTCTGCTCCTGCGCGGCCGGCCGTCGGCCGAGCGCGTTGATGCGGGCGAGAAGCTCGGAAAAGGCGAAGGGCTTGACCAGATAGTCGTCGCCGCCCGCCTCGAGCCCTTCGACGCGGTCGTCGATGCCGCCGACCGAGGTGAGAAAGATGGCCGGCGTCCGTACGCCGGCGGCGCGGATCGCCTTGACCATCGACAGGCCGTCGAGGCCCGGGATCATACGATCGGCGACGATCACGTCATAGCTGCCGCTGGTTGCCGCGAAAAGTGCGTCATGTCCGTTGCGAAGCAAGTCGCAGACATGGCCGGCCTCGGTCAGTCCCTTGACGATGTAGTCGGCGGTCCTGTGGTCGTCCTCGACGAGAAGAAGTCGCATGAAAGGTCCGGTCCGTTGCCGAGATCTGGGGCAGGGTAGCACCGGCATGGGTCCGTTCCTAGGATGGCAGGCATTCAGGCCGCTTCCCTGACGAAGCCAAGGTTTCAATCCGACTCCAGCAGGATTTCGTCGGCATCGTCGGCGGTTTTCTTCAGGGTCATGTAGAGAACAAGGGCAATGATGCAGCCGAGGAAGATCAGGCTGGTGAAGGTCGTGCCGAAGCCGAGGCCGCCATATTCGACCGGCTGCGACAGCAGGTCACCGAAGGAGGCGCCAAGCGGGCGGGTCAGGATGTAGGCAAGCCAGAAGGCCAGGATGGCGTCCAGGTGGAGTAGATAATAGGCGAGCGCGATCAGCGCGATCACCCCGCCGAACAGCAGGCCTGACGTGAGGTAGCCCATGTCGAAGGTCTCGGCGACGAGGTCGCCGGCGGCGGTGCCGAGCGAGAAGGTGAAGAGGATCGCCAGCCAGTAGAAGGTCTCGCGTCGGGTGGTGAAGATGGTGTGGATCGACAGAGTCCTTTCGCTGGCGTACCAGACGGCGAATGTTGCGGCGAGCACGACCGAGAAAGCGATGGTCGTCGTCTGCAGGCGCACGCCGAAATTGTCGACGAGATTGTCCGTCACCAGTGTACCAACGACGCTGATCAGCACCACCGCCAGCCAGTAGGCCCATGGCACGTAGCGTTTCTGCGCGAACTGCAAGACAAGCGCTACGATCAGCACGCCCGACATGATCAGCGATGTAACGGTCAGCCCAAGTCCCAGGTTGACGGCGAGATAGTCGGCCGCCGTCTCGCCCATGGTCACCGCCATCAGCTTGATCAGCCAGAAATCGATCGTGACATCCGGAACCCTGTTGTGGCCTGGTCCGGCTGGGGGTTGCGTGTTGTGCGAGAGCATGGCTGATATCCTGAGGCTGGTTCGCGGAATTACTTGCCCATGACCTTCATGGCCTGAGCGAAGAAGTCGTCGGCGCGTTTGTCGTCGTCCGCATTGCAGCGCTCGATGCCCTTGGTCTCCAGCTCCGAGACCTTCGCCTTGTCGGCGGCGCTGAGCGTGGCCGTTGCCTCGGCCGCGCGAAGGGCTTTCAACGTCTCCTCGCAGGGCGCGGTGGCGGCAAAGACGGTGCAAATCGCGCCGGAGATGGCGAGGGTGCCGACCGCGATGGCAAGCGCAAATCTTCTCATGAAACCATTCCTTGTTTGATGCCGGTGGTCGGGCTGCCGCAATGGAAGCCGGCCCTTAAATGGCAGGCCGGCATCCGAACGATAGGGATGCGACTTCACATCAGCCTGTCCGGCGGCATACAAATTCGTAAGAATGGGCGTGGATCGCGCAAAAGGCCTTTACGAATGCCTCGCGATGCGCTGATGAAATGCGGGCGCCTTGCATCCGCCATCAATGTGGTGACCAGTGCCCCGAACCTGCTCAACGCCGGTTGTCGAAGCCCAAGGAAAACAAGAATGACCTACGCTTCCCTCAAGCCGGTTTCACAGGCCTTCGACCAGCGCAAGCGGTTGATCTTCGTGCGGGCCGCGGCGCTGCTGGCGGTGCTGCTGCTGTTTCTCACCAAACCGGCGCTGAGCGAGGGCTCGGACGGGCACGAAAGGCTCGAACTCCTCGGCTTCTGCCTGGTGCTCGCCTGCGTCGTCGGACGACTCTGGAGCATCCTCTATGTCGGCGGCAAGAAGAACGAGGAACTGGTCTCGACGGGACCGTTCTCGACAACCCAGAACCCGCTCTATTTCTTCTCGACGGTCGGCGCGGTCGGCGTCGGATTGCTCTACGGCTCGATGGTGGCGGCGCTGGCGCTGGGCCTCGCCAGCTTCTTCATCTTTCGCGTCACGGCGCGAAAGGAGGCCGAATTCCTGCTCGGCAAATTCGGCCCGGCCTACCTTGCCTATACCAAGGACACGCCCCGCTTCTGGCCAAATCCTTGGCTGTACCACGACCATGACGAGCTGCAGTTCTCGACGCGGGCGCTCAAGCGTACGTTTTTCGACGGGCTTTATTTCCTCGCCATCTTCCCGGCCATCGAACTGGTCGAGCATTTCCGGGCGACCGGCCTGCTGTTTCCAGCCTTCGTCACGCTCTACTGATCGGTTCCTAGCTGCCGAGCGGATGCGGCATATAGCCGACAAAGCCCGCGATCTTCCAACGTCCGCTGACCTTCCTGCAGAAATACAGCGTCTGCCATTTCAGCCTGTCGACGCTGCCATCCGCCTTGGCAACCGAGCCGTCGAATTTCTTGTGCAGCACGGCGCGGTCGCCATCGACATCGATGTCGCGCATGTTGGTGACGCGAAACAGCGCCTCGCGCAGCGGCTCGGCGAATTTGGTCGCCGCCGTCTCCTTGGCCTGGCGCAGCCACTCGTCGCGATAGATTTCCAGCCTCGGAAACTGCAGCCGCCAGGCGTCGGCATTGCTGAGGAAATGCGCGTGCATGCCGAAGAAGCTGTCGGCGACGAAATCATCCTCGACCATGGACCAGTCCTGGCCGATGAAGGCGTCGATGTCGCGCCGCACCAGCATTTCCCAGAGCGCGTGGCGATCCGCATCGCCTGATGGAAACGGGTTCTTGTCGTAGGTCATTGCTATTGTCTCCGGTCCGGCAAATGCGTCTGTGCGTTGCGGCTGCAAAGGCAGCCCGACAGCGCTCACGATGCAAGCGCTTCTGTAATAAAGCAACATAGATTTCGAAGAATGTTGCTTTCCAACAAGGCCCCTATGAGGATCGCCCCGATCGGGGTAAATGTCGACGCAAGCGGGCGCTGCCACGGCATCCCGTCCTGTCATCAGAGGAGGCCTTCCCTTGCCCAAGCAATGTTTTGGAATGTCGCATGTGCCGCTGTCGCCAGCCGTGCGGGCCGGTGATCTCGTTTATGTCTCCGGCCAGGTGCCCGTCGGCAGCGACGGCATCGTGGTCAAGGGCGGCATAACGGAACAGACAGAACAGGTGCTCGCCAACATCAAGGCTGCGTTGGCGCTCGCCGGCTGCACCCTGGACGATGTCGTGAAGACGACGGTCTGGCTGGAGGACGCGCGCGATTTCGGCGCCTTCAACGCTGTCTACGCCAAGCACTTTCCGAAGAACCCGCCGGCCCGCACCACGGTCGAATCGCGGCTGATGATCGACATCAAGATCGAGGTCGAGGCGGTCGCCTACCGGCCTCTCTAAGCGAAGCTGGCGAACCGGAGGTGACCTCAATGCAATTCGACCTCCTGCTGAAGGGCGGACGGCTGATCGACCCGGCGTCCGGGCTCGATGCGCCGCGCGATGTCGCCATTGCCAATGGCCGCATTGCGGCGGTCGACGCCGATATCCCGGCCGGCCGCGCCGCGCAGGTCGTCGATGCCGGCGGCTGCATCGTCACACCAGGCCTCGTCGACCTGCATAGCCACGTCTATTGGGGCGGCACCTCGCTCGGCGTCGATGCCGATCGGCTGGCCGCCAAGAGCGGCACCACCACCTTCATCGATGCGGGCAGTGCGGGAGCCGGCAATTTCCTCGGCTTCCGCCGCCACGTCATGGAGCGCTCGAAGGTTCGCATCCTGGCCTATGTCAACATTTCCTTTGCCGGCATCTTCGGCTTCTCGCAGACGGTGTCGGTCGGCGAATGCAGCGACCTCAGGCTATGCGAGCCGCGCGAGGTTGTGGCAGCGGTGCGTGAACACCGCGATGTCGTGGTCGGCGTAAAAGTTCGCTCCGGCAAACATGCCGGCGGGACCAGCGGCATCGCCCCGGTGGATCTCGCGCTGGAGGCTGCCGACCAGGCTGGCCTGCCGCTGATGGCGCATATCGACGAGCCGCCGCCCGGCCGCTCGGAAGTGCTGCCGCGCCTGCGCAAGGGCGATATCCTCACCCACTGCTTCCGCCCATTCCCCAACGCGCCGGTCTTCGCCTCCGGCGCCGTGAGGCCCGACATGCGGCTGGCGCGCGAGCGTGGCGTTATCTTCGACATCGGCCACGGCATGGGCTCGTTCGATTTCGCCGTCGCCAGGGCGATGCTCGAGGAAGGGCTGGCGCCGGACGTGATCAGCAGCGATGTGCATCTCTACTGCGTCGATGGGCCGGCCTTCGACATCTTGGTCTGCATGTCGAAGCTGCTGGCGCTCGGCATGCCGCTGGTCGAGGTCCTACGCGCCGCAACACAAGCGCCGGCGCAGGCGATCGCCAGACCTGATCTGGGCACGCTGGCGGTCGGCACTGTCGGCGACGTCGCCGTGCTGCGGCAGCGCCCGGGCCGCTTCACCTTCGTCGACGCGGTTGGCGCATCGCTGGTCGCCGACCAGCGGCTGATCTGCGAAGGCATCGCCATCGGCGGCACCTGGTGGCCGAACGAGGCGGTCAACGATGTCAGCGAGACCGAGCGTTTTGAGCCGCATGAGCGGCATACGCATGTCGAGGTTGCGGCGAGGCATTTTGGACATCGGCACGATTGAGGCTGCGCCTTTCTGCTGACGGTCGTTGGATGTCAGCGCAGTCAGGCCGGATCCAGCATGCCGACGAAGCGCTCGGCGTCCATCGTCATCAAAAGCTCGATGCGCTCGCGGATCAGATCGTCGCTCCAATTCCACCATTCCAGCGTCTGCAGGCGCTCGATGACTCCCGGCGAGAATCTGTATCTGAGGACACGAGCGGGATTGCCGACCGCGATGGCGTAGGGAGGGATGTCCCTGGTGACGATGGCGCCCGCACCGATGACTGCTCCGTTGCCGATCGTGACACCGCTGAGGATGGTACAACGAGCACCAAACCACACGTCATTGCCGACGGTGATTGGCCCCTTGCCGGAGGGTTCGGGACCGCTTCGGGCCTTTCCGTACATACGGTGGATCGGATAGGTGGTTGCGGTGCCGACCCCGTGTTCAGCCGCGCAGACGAAGAGAACTTCCGGGCCAACCGAACAGAACGAGCCTATTCGCACCGGCACGTTTTCATGCGGCATATAGAACGATCTCTTGTTGAGACCGTAGGTATGACGGCCAATCTCAACGCCTGGCAATGGCGGCAACGGGTCCTTTTTCAGTCCCAGCTTTATACGAAGTCCTCTCAGCAGTCCCACCAGCTTCCCCCCAGGAATTGCCAGGCAACACAGGGAGACTACTCACCACATCTGAAAAGTTCGCAAGCAATTTCGTGTAGTGGCCCAACGCTACTGGCGTACCGGATCAGGAGTTGCTCGGCTTTCCGTAAACCGGCGTCGCGATACCTTCCATCCGTGCCTTGATCTGCAGCGCCACATATTTGGAGTAAAACCTCGACAGCGCCAGATTGCCGCCGTGGAACCACAGCGCTTCCTGCGCGGTCGGCTTCCACATGTTGCGCAGCTCGCCTTGCCATGGTCCGGGGTCGCCCTTGACGCCCGAGCCAAGCCCCCAACAGGGGCCGACCTTGTCGGCGACGTCGCGAGAGACGATCGCCGCCACCGTCTCGTTCATCGACTGATAGCCGGTGCAGGCGATAATGGCGTCGGCGGCAAGTTCGCTGCCGTCCTCGAACAGAATGCCGTTCGGTGTCAGCGACTTGATGGCGACGCCGCTGCGGACGCCGATCTCTCCGTCGATGATGAGATCCGAAGCGCCGACATCGATGTAGTAGCCGGAGCCGGTGCGGTAGGCCTTCATCAAAAGGCCGGTTTCGTCGTCGCCGAAATCGATGGCGAAGCCGGCGGCGCGTAAGCGATCATAGAAGGCCGCGTCGCGCGCCTTGATCACCTCGTAGAGCGCCCGCTGGCCCTTGGGCACCAGCGCGAACGGCGTCGAGGCGACGATCATGTCGGCCTTCTCGGTGGTTATGCCGCGTGCCAGCGCCGTCTCCGAAAAGATCTCGAAGCCGACCTCCATCAGCGTGTCCGATTTGACCACCGTCGTCGGTGAGCGCTGGATCATGGTCACCTCGGCGCCGCTCTCCCAGAGGTCGACGCAGACATCGTGCCCAGAGCTTGCCGCGCCGATGACGGCGACCTTCCTGCCACGAAATTTCTCGCCGCTGGAATACTGGCTGGAGTGCAGAAGCTCGCCCTTGAACTGATCGGCGCCCGGCAGATCGATCCGCCGTGGCGGGCCATAAGCGCCGGTGGCGAAGACGATGTGCTTCGGCTTCAGCGTGATGTGCCGGCCGACGCGGTCGACCACCACGGTCCAGACTTTCTCCACCTCGTCATAGCTGGCGCTAAGGCATTTCGTGGCGACCCAATAGTTGAGCTCCATGACGCGCGTGTACATTTCCAGCCAGTCGCCCATCTTGTCCTTGGGCGTGAACACCGGCCAGTTTTCGGGGAAGGGAATGTAGGGCAGATGGTCGTACCAGACCGGGTCGTGCAGCACGAGCGTGCGGTAGCGGTTGCGCCAGGAGTCGCCCGGCCTTGCGTTCTTCTCGATGACGATGGTGGGCACGCCGAGCTGGCGCAGCCGCGCGCCCAGCATGATGCCGCCCTGGCCGCCACCGATGACCAGGCAGTAGGGCTGTTCATCAGTGCCGAGCTCGCGCGTCTCGCGCGCCCGCGCCTCCGACCAGGTCTCGCGCCTGGGATCGGCCTTGTGGCGCACACCCAGCGGCCGCTCCGCCCCCTTGCGCTCCTCGAACCCTTTGAGGTCGGTCATCGCCGTGAACAATGTCCGGCAGCGGCCGTCGCGCAGCCGCATGATGCCCTCTCCTGACGCCACTGCTGTTTCGAAGCTGAACCAGGCTTCGATGGTGCCCTCGTCCGAGGTCGCCTCGCCGGTCAGCTGCCATGCCTTGGGCTTGGTCGTCGCCAGCGCCGCCGCCAGCATGTCGGCGATCGCCTCGCGGCCTTCCATGGTCGTGATGTTCCAGGTGAAGGTCAGGAGATCGCGCCAATAGCAGTCGTCGACGAACAGGTTGCTCGCTGCCGCCCCATCGCCGGCTTCGAGCGCCTGCGCCAGGGATTCGAGCCATGCGGCGGCCTGTTTCGTCGGTACTATTTCGAGCATTTCTTCCCTCTTTGTGCGTGCGCCGACACATGGCGCAAAATCTCAATTGTCGAACTCAGCGCCGCCCCTCATCCGCCTGCCGGCGTTCGTCGTTCGAAAAGCCAAGCAGTTGGCTTTTCGTCCGCTACGCGGACCATTCCTCACCTCCCCGTGAACGGGGAGAAGGGAGCTAGTCTCCGAGCGGCTCCATCTCCTTGCCGGTGCGGTGGATCTGGGCGTTGTATTTGATGCGGCGGACGGTCTCGCGGGCCGAGCCGTCGAGCTTGTAGGCCGAGGCCACCGCCAAAAGGTCGATCGCCGCCAGGAAGGCGAAGCGCGACGCCGTCGGCTTCAGCGTATCGGGATATTCGGGCACCGCCACCGTCAGCCTGACGTCGCAGGCACGGGCGAGATCGGTGTCGGGCGCGGTCACGGCGATCGCATTGGCGCGGTAGTGCTTGGCGAGTTCGACGGCTTCGATCACCTCGCGGGTGCGTCCCGTCGCCGAAATGGCGATCACCAGATCACCCGGCTTCAAGGTCGAGGCGGTCATGCGCATCAGATAGGGGTCGCACTGGGCGCTGACTGTGATGCCGTAGCGGAACAGCCGGTACTGGGTTTCCTGCGCCAGCGCCGAGGAACTGCCGCCGAGGCCGAAGACTGTAACCTGGCGCGCCTTGGCGACCAGCTCGGCCGCCTTCTGCAACTGCGCCGGGTCGAGCTGCCGCTCGGCCTCCTGCAGCGCCCGGCGCGCCTCGCCGAACACGGCATTCCAGAACGGCATGCCATTGTCGTTGCTGACGGAAGGTGACTTGGCCAGATAGAGCGCCCCGACGACGAGGCTCTGCGCCAGCTTCAGCTTGAAGTCGCGCACGCCCTCGCAGCCGATGGCGCGGCAGAACCGGGTCACCGTCGGTTCGCTGACCCCGGCGCGCTGGGCAAGGGCGGCATTGGAGGCGTCGACGGCATATTTGACATCGTCGAGCACGACATCGGCGACACGCCGTTCGGCCGGGCGCAATTCGCTGTAGGAATCCTTGACCAGCGAGATGATGTCGGGAATGCGCCGGACAGGATCGCGCCCCTCAGTATCGTGGCCTGGAACAGGCTCGTCCTGGCTGCCAGCTTCGGTCATGGGGTCCTGGTCTTTCCCTGGGTTGCGTGGCTGCCGTCTTAGCATGTTTGCACGTCATGGCTCCACGTGCCTGACCACATCGCAACCGTAGCGTGTCGTTGGGGAAACCTCACCTTCCCCGCTTCCTTCCAGTCTGCGCGAATTCGGAAGTATGTAGGAAAGCAACATGTATTTCAAGGTCACGAAAACATCAAGAAAACAATTGGATAGCTAGGCGTGTCCATTTTTGTGATACGGGTACCAGCGCTCGTGCTTGACAGGAAAGTAGGATAGTTACAGACTGATTTCGCGGTCGGGTGAGCCAATGGATCATCGCGCAATCTTCCCGGGGGGCAGATGAACACGGGCGATGCAAGAAACCCGAAGCTTGGCGTGCAGGCAGCGACCAAGATCTATCATACGGCCTCCGGCGACCTGCTGGCGCTGGACCGCTGCAGCCTCGATGTCAGCGCCAATGAAATCGTCTCGATCGTCGGCCCTTCCGGTTGCGGCAAGACGACCCTTTTGTGGTCGATGTCGGGCCTGCACAGCCTGACCAGCGGCGAGATCCGGCTTGACGGGAAGACCATCACCGGCCCGCATCCCGATATCGGCATCGTCTTCCAGGAAGCGAACCTTCTGCCGTGGCGCAATCTCGATGCCAACATCCGCTTCCCCTTCGAGATCAAGGGCGAGAAGCCGGACCGGGCATGGATCGCGCATCTGCTCAACCGCGTCGGGCTCGACGGCTTCGGCGGCAAGTTTCCGCGCGAACTGTCGGGCGGCATGCAACAGCGCGCGGCGATCGTGCGGGCGCTGGCGCTGAAGCCGTCGGTGCTGCTGATGGACGAGCCGTTCGGCGCGCTCGACAGTTTTACCCGCGAGGAGATGAACCGGCTGGTAGAGGAGATCTGGCTCGACACCAAGACCACCATCGTCTTCATCACCCACAGCATCGAGGAGGCGATCTTCCTCTCCGACCGGGTGGTGGTGCTGAGCGCCCGGCCGGGTCGTGTCGCCAAGGAGTATCGCGTGCCGTTTGCGCGGCCACGCTCGCTGGAGATCATGGCGACGAAAGAGGTCTTCGACCTCACCAACCGGATCAAGATGGACATTGTCGGCGAACGCACGCGGCCAAAAGCGCCGGAGCGCCCGAGCGCCGAGATCGTGAGGATCAGGCCGTGAGCGGAGGCGACGCCATTCCGGAATTCTCGAAGTCCAAGACCGGTGACGGCCACGAGGTCAGCCTGACCAATCTGTCGGCCTTCGCCAGCGGCCCCGGCATCAAGTCGGGCAAGGAGGTGGCGGCCATTCTTGCGGTGGCGGTGATCATCATCGGCGGCATCGAGCTGGCGCTACGCCTGTTCCATGTGCCGCTCTATATCATGCCGCCGCCGAGCTCGATTGCCTATGCGCTGTTCGACGAGTTTCCGCTGATTGCGCCGCATCTCGGCTACACGCTGGTCGAGCTGGTGTCCGGCTTCACCATCGGCGCTATCATCGGCCTGGTGCTGGCCGCCGTCATCACCCAGTTCCCGTTCGCCGAGAAGATCGTCGCGCCCTACATCCTGCTTTTGGTCACCACGCCGATGCTGGCGCTGGTGCCGCTTCTGATCCTGCGCTTTGGCTTCGGCTACACGCCGCGCATCATCGCGGTGGCGCTGGCCGCCGGGCCGATGGTGATGATCAATGCCGCCACCGGTTTCCGTCGCGTCGACAGTGCCAAGATTGCGCTGGCGCGCTCCTATGGCGCCAGCACCTTGCAGATCTTCTGGAAGATCCGCGCGCCGATGGCGCTGCCGATGATCCTGGTCGGGCTGATGATCGGCGCCATCTTCGGCCTGTTGACCGCGGTCGGCGCCGAGATGGTCGGCGGCGGTTTCGGCCTCGGCAACCGGCTGACCACCTATTCGTCGATGATCCAGATGCCGCAGTTCTTCGCGGTGGTGCTGATCTTGTCGACGCTCGGCATCCTGATCTACGTGCTGTTCTTCCTGATCGGCAAGAAATGGGCGAGCTGGGAGGCTTGAACACAAAGGATAAGGCGGCGCCCGGGAGGCGGGCGGCAAGAGACTGACGTCAAACAAAAAGGGGAATGCCATGACCAAAGAGAACTCGATCAACCCGGCGGGGATCAGCCGCCGCTATTTCCTGCAGGTGACCGGCGCCGGGCTGGTGACGGCAACCGCGCTCGGCGCCACTGGCCTCAAGGCCAGCGCCGAACCCTACGGAAAATTCACCTGGATCTCGCCGCGCGGCACGCTCGAAGTGCTCGACGACTATCCCTACTGGGCGGCCAAGAAGGCGGGCTATTTCGATGGGCTGGACACCGACATGCAGCCGGGACCATCGGACGGCACCGCGACGGTGAAGTTCGTCGACGTCGGCCAGGCCGATATGGGCTTCCCGTCGCCCGGCGTGTTCTCCTTCGCCATCCAGAACGGCATGAAGCTTAAGTCGGTGTTCCACATGGGCGCGCGCGACACGTTCAGCTTCGCCTTCCGCAAGGGCGAGGGATCGAACGATCTGAAGAAGCTGGAAGGCAAGACCATCCTGCTCGGCTCCGCCGCCTGGCAGTCGATCACCGACCCGCTGCTGGCCGCGCAAGGCGTCGACATCAAGAAGGTGAAATATGTCGAGGCCGGCTGGCCGACCTGGGGCACGGCCCTTGCCGGCGGCCAGGGCGACGCTGCCCTGTCATGGGAGGGGCTCCGCGCCGAGTGGATCGCCAAGGGGCTCGACTTCGAATACTGGCTCGGCGTGCAGAATTCGAAGCTGCCGGCCAACACCTTCGTCGTGCGCGCCGCCGACCTAGAGGATCCCGACCGCAAGGCGTTCCTGGAGAAATATCTGCGCGGCTGGGCGATGGGCCTCGAATTCGGCTACCAGAATCCGCGCGCGGCCGTCGAAGCGGTGTTCGAGCAGTTCCCGACGCTGGCCAAGAATCTGGGACCCGAACTCGGCACCACCTCGATCCTGCAGCAGATCAACGTCTTCCGCGGCGACATGGACAAGCGCGGCGGCTGGGGCTCGCACGATATGGCGAGCTGGCAGGGCTTCTTCGACGAGATCCACAAGATCGGCCAGATCACCGCTCCGGTGAAGGCCGAGGATGTCTGCACCAACGACCTGATCGGCCCGGCCAATGATTTCGACAAGGCCAAGGTCAAGGCCGACGCCGACGGATACAAGCTGTCGGAAGGCTTTGCCGCGCTCGATGTCGAGAAGATCAAGGCGCATCTGTTCGATTCGGCGATCAAGTAGGAACCGGCGACAACAAGATCGGGCGGCGACACGATTGCCGCCCGCAATCCATTTCAATGAAAAGCGTGGGAGGTAGCGGTGTCCGACAAGGTAAAAGTGCTGGTGGTGGGTCTCGGCAATATGGGTGCGTCGCATGCCAGCGCCTATCACCGGCTCGACGGTTTCGAGATCGTCGGCATCATGAGCCGCTCGATCAAGAGCAACACGAAGATCCCGGCCGAACTGGCCGGCTATCCGCTCTATGAGGATTTCGACCAGGCGCTGAAGGAGACCAGGCCCGACGCCGTCTCGATCAACAGCTGGCCGAACACTCACGCCGAATACGCGCTGAAGGCAATCGCCGCCAACTGCCATGTGTTCATGGAAAAGCCGCTCGCCACCAACAATGAGGATGCCGAAAAGGTTGTCGCGGCGGCGCGGGCCAAGAACCGCAAGCTCGTGCTCGGCTATATCCTGCGCGTCCATCCCTCCTGGATCAAGTTCATCGAGGTCGGCAAGACGCTCGGCAAGCCGCTGGTGATGCGGCTCAACCTCAACCAGCAGAGCAGCGGCAGCGCCTGGCACTGGCACAAGAACCTGATCGATTCGCTGATCCCGATCGTCGACTGCGGAGTGCACTATGTCGACGTCATGTGCCAGCTGACCGGCGCCAAGCCGGTGCGCGTGCACGGCATCGGCGCCAAATTGTGGGCGGAAGCCGACAAGCAGAATTACGGCCATCTGCACGTCACCTTCGATGACGGCTCGGTCGGCTGGTACGAGGCCGGATGGGGCCCGATGATGAGCGAGACGGCCTATTTCGTGAAGGACGTGGTCGGCCCCAAGGGCGCGGTGTCGATC
>NZ_RZRQ01000700.1:0-901 GCF_003997785.1 Mesorhizobium sp. M7D.F.Ca.US.004.01.2.1
AAGGATAAGTTATTCGATCTGTGCTACCGTTCGCTTAGTCTTGGCGATCTCCTCAATTGCCGTCTTCCCAGTCAGGTTTGCGGCACGTGGGTGGCGGGCAGGACGTCGTGGTTAGGGAGCATAGATATGGTCAACATGCGGCAGATCGAAATCTTTAGAATGGTTATGGAGACGGGGACAACAGTCGGTGCGGCGCGTTCTTTGAATATATCGCAACCGGCTGTAAGTGACAGGATAAAGCATCTGGAGTCGCAGATAGGGTTTGAGCTATTTAAAAGAGACAAAGGGAAGCTCATTCCAACAAAGGAGGCAAGCGTCCTTTACAGTGAAGTAGAAGGGATGTTCTTTCTTTTTAGATTGATCCAACAAAAAATAGTAGAACTGAAGGAAGCTACGTCGGGGACGTTAAGGATAGCTTCAACACCCAGTGTCGGAAACACGATCGTAGCGGAGTCTATAAGCAGTTTCTTGAGCGGGCATCCGGAAGTAAGGATATCTCTGGACATATCGAAAACGGAAGAGGTGAACGATCAGGTGTTTCATGGCCTTTGCGATTTTGGCATACATACCATGGCGATGGATCGGCCGGGTTTGCAATTCAAGCCCACGCGCTTGGCCGAGATGGTTTGTGCGGTCCCCATTGGCCATTCTCTGGAAAGCCAGGACAAAATAGAGCCATCTGATTTGGCAAAGCATGGGTTTGTGACTCTGGCCAAGGAGTCGCCCGCAGGTCGCCTGATAGCGCACGCATTTGCGTCAGCGAATGTCGAGTATGTTTGGAGCATTGAAGCGACTTATGCAAATACGGCTTGCGCCATCGCAAAGAATATAGGCGCTGTAGCAATTGTAGATCAATTTACAGGTGCGTCATTAAATAGAAAAGATTTTAAGATAGTTAGGT
>NZ_RZRQ01000701.1:0-892 GCF_003997785.1 Mesorhizobium sp. M7D.F.Ca.US.004.01.2.1
GGCGAGCAGCACCAGCGCCAACGACAGCGCCGGCAGCAGCCCGCGCAACAGGCGGGCGCGGGCCAGTGCGCCACGCTCGGCGGAAGTCTTGGCAACGGTTTCGAGGCTGGCGGCCGTCATCTCAGGCCGCGTCGCCGAAAGAGGACTGGATGATCTTCTCTTCGGTCAACTCGTCGCGGCGCAGATTGGCGACGATGCGGCCGTTCTTGAAGACATAGATGTGGTCGCAATTGTCGAGCTCTTCGGTTTCCGTGGTGTACCAGAGGAAGGTGCGGCCGCGGGCAGCCTCTTCGCGCACGAGGTCGTAGACCTCCAGCTTGGTGCCGATATCAACGCCGCGCATCGGATCGTCCATCAGCACGATCTGTGCGTCCGAGCCGAGTGCGCGGGCAAACAGCGCCTTCTGCTGGTTGCCGCCCGACAGCGAAAAGATGTTGTTGTTCATGTCAGGCGTGCGGATGCCGATCTTCTTCTGCCAAAATGCAGCAAGCTCTGCCTCGCGCTGCGGCGAGATCAACAGCCCGTTGCGCAGGCGCGCCAGCGAGCGGATGCCGATATTCTGCGCGATCGACCATTGCGGAAAAATGCCGTCCGACTGACGGTCGCCGGCGACCAGCGCCACAGGCGCTGTCACCTCGATGCCGGTCCGGGCGCGCGATGCCGCAGCGAAGATCGCCAGCAGCAGGTCGGTCTGGCCATGTCCCGCCAGCCCGGCGAGGCCGATGATCTCACCGGCACAGGCGACGAGATCGGTGCCGTCCTTCTGCGCGGCAGGTCGCGCCCGAACCCGCAGCGGGCTGGCGCTGGGCTTGGCGGCAGCGATTTGCGCCGCGATCTTCTGGCGCGCTTCCGCTCCGCCCATCGCCGTCACCAGCCGGTCGCGGTCGAAGGC
>NZ_RZRQ01000702.1:0-882 GCF_003997785.1 Mesorhizobium sp. M7D.F.Ca.US.004.01.2.1
TTACGAGAGGGCGCAAGCCGCGCGCGGGCCATTCGACATCGTCGTCGCCAATGCCGGCATGGCCGGCAGCACGCCGGCGCACAAGACCACCCTTGCCGACTGGCAGCGGATACTCGACGTCAATTTGACCGGAGCTTTCCTGACGGTTAAGCCGGCGTTGGCCGGCATGGCCGTTCGCAAGACGGGGCGGATCGTCTTCATCGCTTCGACGGCAGGGCTGAAAGGCTACGCCTATGTCGCGCCTTACGTCGCCGCCAAGCATGGCGTCGTTGGCCTGATGCGGGCTCTTGCCGCCGAAACGGTCAAATCGGGCGTCACCGTCAACGCCGTATGCCCGGGCTTTGTCGAAACCGAAATGCTGGAAGAGTCCATCCAGCGCATCATCGAGAAGACCGGCCGCTCGGTCGAGCAGGCACGGTCGAGCCTTGCCTCGACCAATCCGCAAGGCCGATTCATCCAGCCGCAAGAGGTTGCCGCAGCCGTGCTGTGGCTGTGTGGCGACGCCGCCCAATCGATCACCGGACAGGCGATTTCCATCTCAGGAGGCGAAACATGGTAGCCGGCCCCCTGCCCGCGCCGTCGGGACCCGGCAAGGACCGCTTGAGGCTGTGGATCAGGCTGCTGCGCGCCTCGCGTACGATCGAGGCCGAGCTGCGCGAGCGCCTGAAGAAGGACTTCAACACGACGCTGCCGCGCTTCGATGTGATGGCAGCCCTTTATCGGGTGCCGGAAGGCATGCTGATGAGCGACCTGTCGCGATTCCTGCTGGTGTCCAACGGCAATGTCACCGGCATCGTCGACCGGCTGGTTTCGGAAGGACTTGTCGCCCGCGCGCGGCGCAATGGCGATCGCCGCACCTCGATGGTGCGGCTGACCGAGGAA
>NZ_RZRQ01000703.1:0-881 GCF_003997785.1 Mesorhizobium sp. M7D.F.Ca.US.004.01.2.1
GTGCTGCAATGGGCCGCGATCGCCTATCTCGTCGCCATCCCAGCCTTCTTTGCGGTGCTGTTGCCGGCGAAGGCGCCTTCTGTCCGGCTGGTGACGGCCTGATGCCCGACCGGCGCGCCATCGTCGCTGGTTTGCTGGCCACGGCGGCATTTCCGGCGGCGAGCCAGGGCGCGCGTTTGCGCAAGGCGATATCGACGATCGTGCCGTTCAAGACATCGCCCTTTCCCTACCGGGGCAAACTGCCAGACGGTTCCGGGCCGTTTCTCGACGTGACCGCCAATGGCCGGCATGGCCACACCTCGCCGCGCGGTGGCATCTATTGGGAAGACGAGACCTATTCCGACCGTAGCACGCTGCTGGCGGTGCCTCGGGGTTTCGACCCCGCCAGGCCGGCGGTCATCGTGGTGTTCTTCCACGGCAATGGCGCGACCTTGCAGCGCGATGTGGTCGGGCGCCAGCGGGTCGTCGCCCAGGTCGAGGCGTCCGGCCTCAACGCCGTCCTGGTGGCGCCGCAATTCGCCAGCAATGCGCAGGATTCCAGCGCCGGCAATTTCTGGACGCCGGGCTATTTTGCCGGGTTCATGACGGAGGCGGCCCATGGCCTAGCCAAGCTGACCGACGCCAAGGCGGCGAAATTCGACGCCATGCCGGTGGTGCTGGTCGCCTATAGCGGCGGCTACAACCCGGCCGCCTCCGTGCTCAGGAATGGCGACGTCAGCGGCCGGCTGCTCGGCGTCATCCTGCTCGACGCCGTGTTCGACGAAGCCGATATTTTCGCGGATTGGATCGCGCGCCACAGGAAGAGTTTTTTCGTCAGCGCCTATGGCCAGTCATCGGCCTCCGGCAATGCGGAGATCCGGCAATTGCTGGCGAGCCAGGGC
>NZ_RZRQ01000704.1:0-878 GCF_003997785.1 Mesorhizobium sp. M7D.F.Ca.US.004.01.2.1
GCGACTGGTCGACAGGCTTCTGCACGGTGAGGATTTTCTCGCTGTGCACCATGTTCTGCGAGCCTTCCCAGGCCTTGACCCAGACGCAGGGCATATCGGGCTCGACCTCGCAATTGCCGTTGGCACGCACGCCGCCGCAAGGGCCGTTGCGCAATTGCTTGGGGCAGTTCATCGGGCACGACATGCCGGTCGAGGACAAGATGCACTGGCCGCACATGCGGCAGTCGAACATGAAGCCCTTGACGCGCTTCTCGACAAATTTGATCGGCCCTTCGACACGGCCGTAGCCTATGCCTTTCCACAAGGGATGGAGGAGAAGGAACATGTCGGCGAATTTGGCGTAGAACCATTCGAGCAGGCGCGAATGCCTGATCGACCACAGCCGGACCGCGAAGGAGCGCTGCACGCGCCGCTGCGGCGATACGTCGGCCGGCTTGTAGTCGGATTTCGGCGCTGCCTTCTTGACCAGAGTGGCCTGGGTAACCGCCGGCCCATCCTTGGTAGGAATGGTTTCAGACATCTTCTTTGCCGCCCGCCTTGACCAGAGCGACCAGCCGCTCGCGGTCGTATTTCGTGTCGAGGTCGTTGAATGCCTTCTCGACCTCGGCTTCGAGGTCGTCGCCGACCGGAATGGGATCGGCCTTGCGCCATTCGGCCAGATAATCGTCAGTGCCACCGGCGCCGGTGCGCATGGCGCACATGTCGATCGCCTCGGTGAAGCGCAGCGGCAGTTCGCGCTTGGCGTTTTGCCGACCCCTCTTGACGATGACCTGGGCAGGGATGTCGCGCCAGTAGACGACGATCAGATCGGCCATGAATTCTCACTCCTCGATATCGGAGCATTGCCGGAAGCGCAGGTGGGCCGCTTGTTATGGGAC
>NZ_RZRQ01000705.1:0-873 GCF_003997785.1 Mesorhizobium sp. M7D.F.Ca.US.004.01.2.1
GCCAGCTCCAGCGCGGTCGGATCAAGCGGCCAAGGCCGAGCTCTCCAATGCCGAGGCGCAGTTCGCCAACGCCGCCGCCAGCGAGGAGCGCCAGCGCCAGCTGCTAGCCTCCGCCAACACATCGCAGGCCGTCTTCGATGCCGCGCAGCAGGCAAGGAAAGCGGCGGAAGCCAGTGTCGAACGGGCCAAGGCTTCGCTGGCCAAGTCGCAGGAACAGCTGGGTTACGCTCGCCTGTTTTCGGATTTCGACGGCGTTGTCACCGCCGTCGGTGCCGAAGTTGGCCAGACGGTTTCGCCCGGCCAGACGGTCGTCACCGTGGCGCGCTCGGACCTGCGCGAGGCGGTGGTCGACATTCCCGACCAATTGACCGGCGACCTCGCGACCGGCACGCCGTTCCAGGTCATCCTGCAATCGCTACCGACAATCCAGACAGAGGCGAAGCTGCGCGAGATCGCGCCGCAATCCGAGGGTTCGACCCGCACGCGGCGCGTCAAGCTGACGTTGACCGATCCGCCGCAGGCCTTCAGGCTCGGCTCGACGGTGACGGCGACCCGCATGACCAAGGTTGTGCCGAAGATAGAGCTGCCCATGTCGGCGCTGCTCGAAAAGGATGGTGCCGAAAAAGTATGGATCGTCGACCCGCAGACATCGAGTGTGAGCGCGCGCGACATCAAGGTCGCGTCGAAGAATGGCGGCACGTTCACGGTGGCCGGAGGGCTTGAAGCCGGCATGCGCGTGGTCACGGCGGGCGTCCACAGCCTGAGCGAAGGTCAAAAGGTGAAAGTGCCCGAGGGAGGGGCCTCATGAAGGGCTTCAATCTCTCCGACTGGGCGCTCAACCACCGCTCCCTGGTCTGGTACTTCATGCTGGTC
>NZ_RZRQ01000706.1:0-857 GCF_003997785.1 Mesorhizobium sp. M7D.F.Ca.US.004.01.2.1
GTCTATGCCTGCTCGGCGCAGGCCTCCGCGACGACTGGCGCGGCGCTGCGCGTAGAAGGCGGCGTGGTCCGCTTCGTCGCCCAGCCAGACTTCAAACGAATACAGGAAGAACAGAGACAAAATGAGAAGCGCCATATCGGGCGATGCACTTGACCAAATCCTGCGGTCTGCCCGGACATACCAAGGGTGGACCGGTCTCTATCGAATATTCCGTAGTTCTGGATCTTTATGAGCTTTTGAAATGGGGACCGACCTCGGCCAACTCTAGCTCTGCGCACTTCGTCTGGGTTCGAAGCGCCGAGGGAAAGGCGAAACTCGCGGCGCTGGCCTCGGAAAGAACCGAACCAAGATCCTGCAGGCGCCATCTCGGCTATTATCGGCAACGATCTCGATTTTGCCCATCGGTTGCCGACGCTCATGCCCCTTAACAAATGAGTGTCGGGGCAATTCTGCTCGTAAAAGATAAATGGGGCCCTAATCCGACTCGACGTTGAATCGGCGTCGGAAGAAGCTGGCTTTGAAGCGTTGTCGTTCGCAAATGCGGCACAGGCGATTGCGGCTTTCGAGGCGGCTCCGGACAGCTTCAAAGGCCCTCATCACCGACATCCGCCTAGGAGTTGGTAAGACCGGCTGGGATGAATCCAAGCCTGTAATTCCAGTTGTCTACATGAGCGGGGATAGCGCAATCCATTGGAGCGCAGACTGTGTCCCCTGAAAGCATCATGATCCAAAAGCCGTTGTTCCTGCCTCAGATAATCACCGCGATCTCGGCGCTCCTTAAACAGCCGCTGCTAGTCCCGAAAGACCCGGATTAGGTCTGTCAAATATCTAATCGCCAAAATCATGCGCTTTATGGT
>NZ_RZRQ01000707.1:0-852 GCF_003997785.1 Mesorhizobium sp. M7D.F.Ca.US.004.01.2.1
TCTAGGCTCAGGACCTATTAAAACTCTTGCGGCGACGCCAAACGGCTGATTCATTTGCGGTGCGAGGAGGCGCTGCAATGAGTGATTTGATCTGGCTGTCGGAGGCGCAGATGCGTCGGATCGAGCGGCATTTCCCGCTGTCTCACGGTGTGCCGAGGGTCGATGATCGGCGGATCGTCAGCGGCATCATCTTCGTGATCAGGAACGGCCTGCGGTGGCGCGACGCACCCAAAGAGTATGGTCCCCACAAGACGATCTACAACCGCTTCATCCGCTGGAGCCGCCTTGGCGTATTCAATCGGATATTCGCCGAATTGGCGGCAAAAGGCGGCAAGCCCGATCAACTGATGATCGATGCCACCCATTTGAAAGCACATCGAACGGCCGCCAGCCTGCTAAAAAAGGGGCTGTTCCCCGACGTATCGGGCGAACCAAGGGCGGCCTGAACTCCAAGCTGCATGCTGTATGCGATGGACATGGCCGGCCGCTGATCATGCTGCTCAGCGAAGGGCAGATGAGCGACTACAAAGGCGCCGCGCTCATGATCGACGCCTTCCCGAAAGCCGCAGCCTTACTTGGTGACAAAGGCTACGACGCCGACTGGTTCCGCACGGCCCTGGCCGATCGCGGCATAGCCGCCTGCATCCCGTCCAAAGCCAATCGCAACCTGCCGATCCCGCACGACACCGTGCTATACAAAAGCCGCCACAAGATCGAGAACATGTTCGGCAGGCTCAAGGACTGGCGGCGCATCCACACCCGCTATGACCGCTGCGCCCACACCTTCATGTCCGCGATCTGTATCGCTGCAGCCGTAATCTTCTGGCTCTGATCAATGAGTCCTGAGCCTAG
>NZ_RZRQ01000708.1:0-851 GCF_003997785.1 Mesorhizobium sp. M7D.F.Ca.US.004.01.2.1
GCTCCCGCCACTCCCAGCCATTTCCGGCGGGCAGGAGATTGACGATCTGCCGAAGTCCGAGCAGCGCGCTCGCGTCGCATGCGAACGCACTGTCGAGCACGCCGACGGCCTGCGTCTCGCCGATCGACGGCAGGACTTGGCGGACGGTCGGCTCGTCGGCCAAGGCGAGACTGCCCTGCGGACCCAAGCATACAATATCGGCAAGCCGCACGGCGAGGGCGAGTGGCCCGACCAATGGTCTAAGCGCGGCTGCTACGACCGGGGCCTGGTTCCGGTAAGCCGAAAGGCATGTCAACAGGTTAGACAACGCAGCCTGTTGGCGCGCCTCGTCGACAATCCGACCGCCGCCGAGTATCAGTATCAGCGGCAGACCGCGACTTGCGCTCTGCCGCACGATAGCGGCAATGTCTGCCAACGGACTTACCGGGATCGGCGACGACGCCTGGTCTGCCAGGGCAAGAGCCAGCATTTCGCGACCAGCCATGGCCCCTTCCCCACAATGGTGCCAATGACTTTCGCCATGACTGCGCCAACCCGATGCATCGAACAGAAAATCGAGATGCTGCCGCGTGCCGATCTCCTGGGCAGCTCCGTCCGATGCCCCAGGCTGGACCGCGCTCATTGCCTACGGCCTGTGGTCAGCGGCCGAGCTTGCGCTCAAGGCGAGCCATCAGTTCATCAAGCTCCTTGTGATCAACGGCGGTGAGCTTGGGCGCTGGATGGCGCATCGCGCTCGACTGAATGATGCCGCGCCGACGCAGAACGTCCTTGCGAATGGCGAGGCCGAAACCGAGCTGCTGCTCGTGGCGCAGGAGCGGCAAATAGACGTCGAACACGTCCTCAGCAGCTTC
>NZ_RZRQ01000709.1:0-845 GCF_003997785.1 Mesorhizobium sp. M7D.F.Ca.US.004.01.2.1
GGTACGCGGTCGATGCTGCGCGAGGATGGCTCACTGGAGCTCTACGAAAGCGAGGCCGAATTTCGGGCCGGGCTGCCCGGCTGGGCGGCGCGTGAGCGTTTCGGCATCGGTTTCCGCCATGTCGAGGGCGAGGAACTGGCCGCCTTGCAGCCGGGGCTGTCGCCGCGCTTCATCAAAGGTACGTTCGTGCCGGGATGGAAGACGGTCGCCGACCCGAAACTGCTGGGCAAGGCGGTGTGGGCCTATGCACAGGCCAAGGGCGCCCGCTTTGAGCTGGCTCGGATCAGCCAAGTCGCGGCGGATCAGGATGGTGCGACACTGACGTTGGCAGACGGCACCACAAGGCAGGCCCGACACCTTGTCGTCGCCGCCGGCGCATGGTCGCATCTGCTGGCGAGGCAACTCGGCGATCGCATTCCGCTGGAGACCGAGCGCGGCTACAACACGACGTTGCCGACGAGTGCCTTCGACGTGAAGCGGATGCTGATCTTCTCCGGCCATGGCTTCGTCGTCACGCCGCTCGAAACGGGCCTGCGCGTCGGCGGCGCCGTCGAACTCGGCGGCATCGAACGGCCGCCCAATTATAGCAGGTCGAAGGCGCTGCTGCAGAAGGCGCAAAAATTCCTGCCGGGGCTCGATCCCTCGGGCGGACGCGAATGGATGGGGTTCCGTCCCTCGCTGCCGGATTCAGTGCCCGTCATCGGCGGCGCGCCAGGAAAGCGGTCGGTGGTTTATGCCTTCGGCCACGGCCATCTCGGCCTGACCCAGGCGGCGGCCACCGGACGGTTGATCCGCGATCTTGTCCTGGGGCAGACTCCGCCGATCGATCTGGCCCCCTTCAGTCC
>NZ_RZRQ01000070.1:0-22381 GCF_003997785.1 Mesorhizobium sp. M7D.F.Ca.US.004.01.2.1
AAGCTACCTCTCGCGGCGCATCCACCTGGCTAGAAAGGGGCGGTCTATAGCACCGCCCCTTTCTAGCCAGGTGGATGCGCCGCGAGAGGTAGCTTGGCGCAAAACAGAGCCAGCAGCCTACAATCGCTGCTGGCAAACGGCGCAATCAAAGGCTTGATGCATCTTGAAGGGTGGCAAGGAAAGAAATCCGGAGGTCGACCCTTTTTCAGACTCCTTGATACGCGCTCAAGACGCATTGATAAGCGCCGTTGAAGTGGCCGGCCTACCCTTGCACCGGATCGTTTTTGCAAGGGAAGATTTGAATGGCCAAAGTCACCATCTCCAGCGTCATCGACGCGCCGGTCGAAAAGGTCTGGGCGCGCATACGCGACTTCAACGGACTGCCAGGCTGGCATCCGCGCATGGTCGAAAGCCATATCGAGGACGGCAAGGACGCCTCGACGATCGGCAGCGTGCGCAACTTCCAGCTCGCCAGCGGCGCTCGCATCCGTGAAAAACTGCTCGACTTCTCCGATCAGAATTTCCTCGTCAGCTATTCCATCCTGGAGACGCCGCAGCCGCTTACCAATCACAAGGCAACGCTGCAGTTGCGGCGTGTCACCGATGGCGACCGCACCTATGCCGAATGGACCGCCAGTTTCGATGCCGCGCCCGAGGAAGCCGACAAGCTGGCCGAGGGCATGGGCACCAATGTCTTCCAGGGCGGCTTCAACGCGCTGAAAAGCCATTTCGCCGGCCAGAGCTGACAGGAGCCAAGCCATGGCGCTAGCACTGCAGACTTTCGCAACGGTGAAGGACGCCAACGCGGCGCTAAAAGCCGCTGGCACACGCTATCTCGGTGGCGGCACGCTTGTGGTCCGCGCGGCCAATGAAGGCGATGTTTCGGTTTCCGGCCTTATCAGGTCGACCGAGCCGTCTCTGTCCACCATCGCTGTTGCCGGCGACAAAGTCCGCATCGGCGCTTCGGTGACCATGGCGGCGATCGCCCGCCATCCGGACCTCGGCGCACTTGCCAAGGCCGCCCGCGCCGTCGGTGGCCCGGCGATCCGCAACATGGCGACCGTCGGCGGCAATCTGTTTGCCCCGGCTCCCTATGGCGATTTCGCTGTTGCCCTGCTGGCGCTCGACGCCATTGTCGGCCCCGATGACGGCGAAACGCCGATCGAGATTTTTCTGGCCAAACGGGACGGCAGCCGCACCATCGTCACTTCCGTGAGCTTCACGCTTCCGAAGGCCGACAGTTTCCGCTTCCTGAAAGTGTCGAGGGTCAAGCCCAAGGGCGTCTCGGTGCTCAGCATCGCCAGCGTTCTGGAACGGGCGCCGGACGGCACCGTGTCTTCGGCACGGATTGCACTTGGCTGCATGGCCGATCGGCCAATGCGCGCCATAGCAGCCGAAAAAGCGCTGACCGGTCGTAGCTTGACCAAGGACAGCATCGCGCCGGCTTTAGCCGCAGCCAGTGATGGCACTTCGCCCATCACCGATCCGATTGCCAGCGCCTGGTATCGCGCTGAAGTCCTGCCGGTTCATCTCGGCCGGCTGCTGCTCGCATAATATGTCGTTCGGGGGCGCGCGTCTGTCCGAAAGTTCGGGCAGGCGCGCTGGGAGGAAAACATGGCAAAGGTTCCGGTTCAATTCACGCTCAACGGCTCGGAAAGGGCCGAATTCGTCGACAGCGGCACGACGCTGCTGCACGCCTTGCGCGACAAGATCGGCGACACCTCGCCGAAAGGCGGCTGCCATCAGGGCACTTGCGGTGCCTGTTCGGTCATCATCGACGGCGAACTCCGGCTCTCCTGCCTGACACTGGCCGAGACCTGCAACGGGGCGACCATCAGCACGACATCAGGCCTTTCGGAAAGCGGCGTCTTGCATCCCTTGCAGCGCGCCTTCCTCGACACGTTCGCCACGCAATGCGGCTTCTGCACGCCGGGCATGATCATGGCGGCCAAGGTGCTGCTCGACCACACGCCCAACCCCAGCCGCGAGGAGGTGGTCGAGGCGCTGTCGGGCAACATCTGCCGCTGCACTGGCTACGAGCCGATCATCCAGGCGGTGCTGACCGCCGCGCGGTCCAACTCGCAGAACGCGGCTTGAGGGGACAAAAAGAATGCAACTGCGCAAGAGCTACTTCGCCGATGTCCGCAAGGATGACCTGCACGAGATCGGCCAGCCAAGGCCGCGCTCGGATTCGCCCGGCCATGTCACCGGCAAGACCACCTTTTTCGCCGACCGCAATTTCCCCGGCATGCTGCACCTGAAGATGGTGCGCAGCCCGCATCACCATGCCCGCATCCGCTCGATCGACCCGTCGGAAGCGGAAAAGCATCCGGGTGTGGTGAAAATTCTGACCGCCAAGGACGTGCCGCACAACGTCTACACCATCCTGATCCTGATTCAGATCGGGCCGGAGGACGAGACCGTGCTGGCCGACGGCAAGGTGCGCTGGAAGGGCGAGGCCGTGGTGGCGGTGCTGGCCGAGACCGAGCGCGCGGCACAAGAGGCCGCCGCCAAGGTCAAGGTCGACTACGAAGTGTTGCCTGCCGTCTTCGATATGGAAGAGGCGCTGAAACCAGGCGCGCCGCTGGTCAACGAATATCACGGCCAGAATTACTACCTCTATGACAGCGGCGAGTGCCGCAAGGTGCGCTTCGGCGATGTCGAGGCGGGCTTCGCCGGCGCCGACCATGTGCTGGAGCAGAGCTACCAGTCCTCGCCGATCGAACACGCGCCGACCGAGACCACCGGTTGCGTCGTGGCGCCCGAGGGCAATGACCGCTTCACCTGCTACACCAACACGCAGGCGATGTTCTTCACCCTCGACAACACCTCGATCATTCTGCAGATGCCCGGCAGCAAATTGCATTTCGTCGGCGGCACCGTCGGCGGCGGCTTTGGCGGCAAGGTCGACGTGATCGTCGAGCCCATCGCCATCCTCGGCGCAAAATTAACCGGGCGACCGGTCTGTTTCATCTACAGCCGCGAGGAGGAGATGCAGATATCGTCACCCCGCGCGGCCGAAAAGGTCGTCATCAAGGACGGCGTCATGAGCGACGGCCGCATCGTCGCGCGCAAGGTCACTGGCTATACCGATGCCGGCGCCTATTCGCGCCACTCGCCCTATGGCGCGCAGAAGGGTGCGGGGCACTATCCCGGCCCCTACACCATCCCCAACGTCTGGATCGACACCTACTGCGTCTACACCAACCGCACGCCCTCCTCCGCCATGCGCGGCTTCGGCGTCACCATCGGCGACTTCGCGCTGGAGGTGCAGATGGACAAGCTGGCGCGGCTGATCGGCATGGACCCGCTCGAATTCCGCTTCATCAACGCCTATCGCGACGGCGACATGAAGGCGCATCGCCAGCCGACCGAGGGTGCGGCGCTGATCGAATGCATGCAGGAAGCCTCGCGCGCCGCCAACTGGCCGGTGGCGGAAAAATTCATGGCGATGTCCTCCTACGTGAAGGGAGCTTGAGATGGCGATCCGGCGTGGACGCGGCGTCGCCGCCATCAACTACCCCACAGGCATGAACCTCGGCGGCGACCCGACGCAGGCGCTGGTGCATTCGACGCCGACCGGCAATTTCATGGTGACGCTGTCATCGGTCGATCTCGGCCAGGGCATGAAGCAGATCATGGCGCAAATCTGCGCCGAGACGATCGGCGTGCCGACCGACCGCGTCGTCGTCGACACTGCCGACACCGACACGGGCCCGCACTGCATGGGCACCTTCGCCTCGCGCGGCACGCACCGCGCCGGCAACGCCGTCATCCAGGCGGCCAGGGAAGCCCGCCAGGTGATGCTGGAAGTGGCCGCCGAGGAGCTGGAGGTGAATGCCTCCGACCTCGAAACCGACGGCCAGGGCAACATCCTGGTCAAGGGCGCGCCGCAGAAATCGATCTCGATCTTCGATGTCGCGCTGTCGGCACATTTCAAGCGCGGCCGCTCGATTTCCGGCCGCGGCATGTTCCTGATCCCGCGCTCCTATCCGGAGAAGGAAACCGGTGCGATGAAGCCATCGACCTGCTACGCGCATGCCTGCACCGTGGCCGAGGTCGAGGTCGACGACGAGACCGGCGAAGTCACAGTACTGACGGTCAAGAACGTCTTCGAGATCGGCCGTGCGCTGAACCCGAAAATGGTTGAGCAGCAGCTGGTTGGTGGCTCCTGGATGGGCATCAGCCACGCACTCTACGAGACGACCGAGCCCTACTATCCCAACCGGGACCATGGCGGCACCGACTTCAACCAGTATCTCATGCCCGGCCCCGGCGACCTCGCCGAGACCGAAATCATCGTGCTGGAGCGTCCCTCCGCCGACGGCCCCTATGGCGCCAAAGGACCGGGCGAAATGTGCGCCAACCCGCAAATCCCCGCCGTCGCCAATGCCGTCTTCGACGCCATCGGCGTGCGCATCGACACGCTGCCGATCACGCCCGAACGGATCTTGCGCGCGCTGAAGGCGCAAGCGGCGAACTGAGGGCTGCAATGACTTTGACAAGCGCCGAGACTGTCGCGACCTCGCCGGAGGCGGTGGCGCAGCACCTTGCCGCCTCACGCTATCTGGCGGATGAAAGCCTTTCGACCGCCATCTTCCTGGCAATCCGGCTGGGCAAGCCGCTGCTGCTCGAAGGCGCACCGGGCGTCGGCAAGACGGAAGCGGCCAAGGCGATCGCCGAGCTGCTCGGCCGCGATCTGGTGCGGTTGCAATGCTATGAAGGCATCGACGCCGCGCACGCGCTCTACGAATGGAACTACCAGCGGCAACTACTCGCCATCCGCCATGCCGGCGAGCATGAAATCGACATCTATGACGACCGTTTCCTGATCGCCCGGCCGCTGTTGCAGGTGCTGAAGGCACCCGAGCAGCGCGTGCTGCTGGTCGACGAGATCGATCGCTCGGACCACGAATTCGAAGCGCTGCTCTTGGAATTCCTCTCCGACTTCCAGATCAGCATTCCCGAGCGCGGCACCATCCGCGCCACGGCACAGCCGATCGTCATCCTGACCTCGAACCGCACCCGCGAGTTGGCCGAAGCGCTGCGCCGCCGCTGCGTCTATCACTGGATCGGCTATCCCGACGCGGAGCGCGAGGCCGCCATCATCATGCTGCGCGCCGGCAATGTGGCCGAGGCTACGGCGCGCGCCGTGGCGGCAGCCGTGCAGTCCATCCGCGCTCGCCCGCTGGCCAAGCCGCCCGGTATCGCCGAGGCAGTCGAATGGGCCAATGCCGCGACCATTCTGGAAAAAGGCGGCAGCCCATGGCCGGAAGCCTTCCGCCGCGCCATCGGCGTGCTGATCAAGGACGAGGAAGACCTCTTTTACATCGCGCCGGAGCTTGGCCGGATCGTCGAGGAGGCGCTGGCGTGAGCGCGTTGCCTCGCGCGGCCACGCCCTTGCTCGGCTTCGGCCGGCTGCTGCGCCGCTACGGCTTTGCCATAGCATCCGAGCAGGTCTCCGGCTTCATGCAGGCGGTGACATTGCTCGGGCCGCGCTCGATGGCCGACATCCGCCAGGCGGCGCTTGCGACGCTGGCGCCGCCGCCCGACCGCCGCGACGAATTCGAGGCGCATTTCCAGAACCATTTTTATGGCAACACATCCGCCGTGGTCGAAGGCGACGCCGACGAGGAAACCCGCATCAAGGATGATGGCGGCGCGAGCCAGGAACAGATCGAGGTGATAAGCCAGCAAGAAGGCGGCGAACTCTCTTCCGGCGCCGAACAGTTGAGCACCCGCGACTTCCAGCGCGACGATGACGGCCTTGCCGCCTTCCGCCGCAAGCTGGCATCCGCCCTGCCCGCCCGCCGCTCCTTCCGCACCGTGCGCACACATTCGCGCGGCAAGCTCGACCTGCGCCGCTCACTGCGCGAAATCGTCAGCGCCGATGGCGATGTGCCCTCGCCGCTGCTGCGCCGCCGCCAGACCGTGCCACGCAAGCTGCTGATCCTGATCGACGTCTCCGGCTCGATGAAGCTGCACACCGCGGACTATCTCAAGCTGGCGCATGCCGCCGTGCAAGGCGCGGACCGCGCCGAGATCTTCACCTTCGGTACGCGGCTGACCCGCATCACATCGGCGCTGCGCATCCGCGATCGCGACCAGGCGTTGGCGCGTGCCGCGGCCCAGGTCGACGACTGGGACGGCGGCACCCGTATGGGGCCGACGCTGCTCGCTTTCCTGTCGGTGCCGCGCTTCTCCGCCTTCGCGCGCGGTGCCGCCGTCGTCATCCTGTCCGACGCGCTGGAGCGCGGCGACCATGCCGAGTTGGAAACAGCCATGCGTCGGCTGAGCGCCCGCGCCTTCCGGCTGTCGCTGGCGACGCCGCTGGCCGGCGATCCGCGCTTCCGGCCGGCAACGGCGGCACTTCGTGCCATCCTGCCTGACCTCGACGATCTCGTCGACGGCTCATCGCTTGCCGGCCTCACCGATTTCATCCTGTCGCTCGCCCGCCCAGCCCCAACGGCGGCGACAATCTGGAAAGGGGTCTCGTGATGCAAAAAACAATCGACGCGCATTTCCACATCTGGCGCCAAAAGGATCAGCCCTGGCTGGTCGGCCCGATGGTGCCGCGCATTTTCGGCCCCTACGAGCCGATCCGCCGCGACTACCCGATCGAGGAGTTTCTGGCCGATCAAAAAGGCGCAGGCGTCGAGAAGGCCGTCTATGTCCAGACCAACTGGGCCAAGGAGGATTTCGAGAAGGAAGTCGCCTTCCTGCAGAAGACCGCTGACGAGACCGGCTGGCCGCATGCCATCGTCGGCTACACCGACATGACCGTCGACGATATCAGGCCCCAGGTCGATCGCTTGAAAAAATATCCGCTGCTGCGCGGCGTGCGCATGCAGCTGCACTGGCACGAGACGCCGGCCTTCCGCTTCGCCGCCTCGGCCGACCAGGTCATCGATCCCAAGGTACGCGCCAATGTGGCGCGGCTCAAGGACTATGGCCTGGCCTTCGATCTGCAGCTCTTCCCTGCCCAGATGAAGGACGGCCTGACGCTGGTCGGTGAAAACCCGGAGACCAACTTCATCCTCACCCACGCCGGCATGCTGACCGGCATCGAGCCGGAGACCACCGAAGCCTGGAAGGAGGGCCTGCGCACGCTGTCGGCAGCGCCCAATTTCTACGCCAAGCTGTCCGGCCTCGGCACCTTCGTCCATCGCAACGACCCGGCGCTGATCGCCTATATCGTCGACAACGCGATCGACATCCTGGGCGCTGACCATCTGATGTTCGGCTCGAACTTCCCGATCGAGAAATTGTGGACCAGCCACGCCGAGCTGATCAGGGCGCACCGCGATGCAGTGGCCAAGCACGGCACGGCGGCGGAGGCGGATATCTTCTGGAACACGGCGGAGAAGGTTTACCGGCCGGTGTGAGGGCTAAAACCTGTCACTTGACCTCGAATTGCGGATCGACCGGGATCTGCATCGCGGTCACCAGATGATTGGTCTGGCCGGCGAGCCCGATGATCGACACCAGCTCGCCATGCTGCGCATCGGTCATGCCTTTCGCCCGCGCTGCCGCCGTGTGCGAGTGGACGCAGTAGGAGCAACCATTGGCGGTCGACACCGCGATGTAGATCATCTCCTTGGTCAGCGGATCGATGGCGCTGTCAGCGACCATCACCACCTTCAGCTGTTCCCAGATCCGTTTCAGCGCCGGCGGATCATTGGCCAGCCCGCGCCAGAAATTGTTGACGAAATCGGATTTGCGCGTCGCACGGATGTCGTCGAAGACGGCCTTCACGGCCGGGATCTTTTCCACCTCGGCATCGCTGAGAAGTCTTGTGGTGGCCATAACGTTTTCCTTCGTTGGATCGTTGCGTGAATTGAATCAGGTCTTGAGCAATTGCGGCCAATCCACTCGTCCGATTCACTTTTCCAGCGCCGGCGTCGAGATTCGGGTCAGGCCGAGTCGAAAATGGTGGGTTCCGAGAACCGGAGCGGAGCGTACTTTTCGTACGTGAGCACCGGAAGCGCAGGAAACCGCCATTTGCAGGCCGGCCTCACCCGAATCTAGTGCACCGCCGCGTACATGATCTTCTCCTCTGTGGCCTCCGCCGGCGAAAACTCCTCCACAATACGCCCTTGCCTACAGACAAGAATCCGGTCGGACAGGTTCATGATCTCCGGCAGGTAGGACGAGATGACGACGACGGCGAGGCCCTCATCGGCCAGCCGGTTGATGATTTGATGGATCTCGGCGATCGCGCCGACATCGACGCCGCGCGTCGGTTCGTCGAAGATGACGATGCGCGGCTTCTGCACCAGTCCCTTGCCGATCACCACCTTTTGCTGGTTGCCGCCGGACAGTTCGACCACGCGCGCATTGTCGTTGATCGCCTTGATGTTCAGTGTCTTCGTCCATTCGGCCGACAGCACGCGCATTTCCTGCGCATTGATCACCCAGGCCTTTTCGCGGCCTGCCGCCAGCAGTCCGCCGAACAGGTTCTCGGCAATGCCCATCGTCTCGAAAATGCCCTCGCTCTTGCGGTCCTCGGTGACGTAGACGATGCCGTCGGCCACCGCTTCGCTCGGCACGAGATAGCGCACTGGTCTGTCATCCAGTTCGATGGCGCCACCGCGCAGAAAATCGCGTTTGTAGATGCCGGAAACGATCTTGAAGGTCTCGGTGCGGCCGGAGCCGATCAGCCCGAACACGCCGGTGATCTGGCCCTCGAAGATCGAGAAGGACGTGTTGCGTACGACATTGCTCATCGAGATGTCCTGCACCGACAACACCTTCCGGCCCGCCTTGCGCAGCTTGGCCTCGTCGCGCTGCCGGTAGATCTGCCCTGACAATGTGCGCCCGACCATTGCGGAAACGATCCGGTCGCGGTCGAAGGCAGATGTATCGTCGGTGATGACAAGCTCGCCATCGCGCAAAATGGTGATGCGGTCGGCGATATCGAGCGCTTCTTCCAGCGCGTGGCTGATGAAAACGATTGAAACGCCGCTCGCCTTCAGCCGGCGGATCAGCGCGAAGAAATGGCGCTTCTCCTCCGGCGTCAGCGTCGCCGTCGGCTCGTCGAAGATGATGATATCGGCATTGTGGTGCACCGCGCGCGCGATCTCGACCATCTGCCGCTTGGCCGCGCCCAGCGTCGCCACCATGGCGTTGGGGTCGACGGGAAAATTCAGCGACTGCAGGAATTGTTGGGCCGAGATGTAGGTGCCGCGCAGCCGGTTGAGGAACTTTTCGGTGCCAAGATAGAGGTTCTGCGCCACCGTCATCGACGGCACCAGGCTGGTCTCCTGGAACACCATGGCGATGCCGGCTTCAAGTGCTGCGTGCGGCGAGGCGTAGGCGATCTCCCGGCCCTTGTGGAACATCTTGCCTGAGGTGGCGTCGACCACGCCGGCGATGATCTTGGTCAGCGTCGATTTGCCAGCACCATTTTCGCCGAGCAGCGCGTGGATCTCGCCCTTGCGCAGTTCAAAACTGACGTTCTTCACCGCGGGCACGCCGCGATAGTTCTTGGTGACGTTCTCCAGACGGACGATCGGTTCCATCAGAAACCTCCCGATGCGAGGTCGATGGCCAGCACGCAGTCGCCGCCCCTGGAGGCGATGAACAGAAGGCCATCCTTCTCGGCGACACTGCAGATGCCGTGACGCGTGCCGTTGGCGCGGCTGTGCAGGCTGAATTGCGGCTGCATCTTCTGGTCGAGCCTGACCACTAGCCCGTAGGAGCGGCTCGGCGACCATGGCTTGTGGATGCCCATGGTGCGGATGCCGCCGCATTGCAGCGGCTCGAGGAAGCTGCGACTGGATGCCAGCGCCGGCGCGATCCAGTAGGCAGGCGGCACTTGGCTCAGCATATCCTGCCGGTAATGCGTTTCCTGCAGCACGAATTCGATCAGCCGGTTGCGCGGCGCAAACAGGGTCAGCCACGCGCCGCCATCGGCGGACGGCGACAGCCGCGCGGGATAACCAGGCAGATGCGCAAGAATCGTCGAACGGTTGCCCGTCGCGCCATCGAAGCGGACGAGCTGGTGACGCCAGCTTTCGCTGACCAGCACATCCCTGCCGACTGAGTGCAGCCCATAAGGAAAGGCAATGTCGCTGGCGACCTTGTGGAAATCACCGCCCGCCGCATCCCGCTTCCAAAGCGAACCAGTAGCACCCTTCTTCATCAGATCGGCGGCCCATTGCGAAGGCGCGTGCTCGGCCGAACCATTGGCCAGCCACAGCGTGCCATCGTCGGCATAGGCAAGCGCGGTGATGCAGCGAATCTCGGCCGGCAGCGAAACCTCCTTGCCGGAGATCAACAGCTTGCCGCTCTCCAACCCGACCGTCAGTTCGCTCAATGGCGACAGCGCCAGCGCCGTGACGGGCGACGAAAAGGTCTCGACCACGGTTGGAGTCGCGCCGGCAGCAACTGAGTAGATGGCGTTGCCGCTGGAGGCCAGCAGCCTGTCACCGAAGACCAGCAGATTGTCCGGCTCGGTCAGTTCGGCGAAAGCCGGCGCATCATCCAGCCGCGTGTTGGGCCGAAAAGCGCCGTCGAGCGGCGGGATGGTGACCGCCTTGCCACGAAACAGGTCGAGCACAGGATCGAGGATCATGGCTTTGCCCCCCAGTAGGAAGCGGGACTTGTCCAGTTCGGGTCGGCGCCTGAAATCTTGTAGCGGCCGATGCGGTTGTTGAGGATGCCGCCGACGAAGAGATATCCCTTGTGCTCGCGCATCGACGTGACCATCGGGTGCGCGCCGCCAGTGAGATCGCCCATCGCCTCGACGATGCCGCCCTTCTCGTTGAATTTCACCACACCGCCGGTGTTGATGTTGGGAAACAGCCATTCATCCTGCGGCAGGCGGCGCGTCATGCGCTTGCGCATGTCGGGGTGGCGCAGCGACAGGTCGAAGCTCGGCGTGCGCATACCGAGCCACGCCATCCAGTAATTGCCGTCGGAAGCGCGGTTGATGTTGTCGGGATAGCCCGGCATGTCACGGATGACGCATTCAGCGGTGCCGGCCTTCGGCCCTTCCAGCCAGTAGCGATGCACCCGGCAGGCCCAGCTTTCGGCGAAGAACAGCGACTTGCCGTCATGCGCCATGCACACACCGTTGGTGTAGCGATAGCCGTCGAGCAACGTCCTGGTCGACCCGTCCTTCGGGTCGTAGACCAGCAGCCTGCCGGTGGCGCGGTTCTCGATCGAGTCCAGTGCCCAGTCATGGGCGTCATAGCGCTTGGTCGAGTCGGTGAAATAGATGCGGCCGTCCGGCGCGATGTCGCAATCGTTGGGGTCGCGCAGCCGCGCATCGTCGACGATCGAGGTCCACGAACGCGATGTCTCCGCCGACAGGCGTTTGACCTCCCGATCCGGCGAGACCGAATAGAGCCCCATGGCGCCGACGCAGCTGATCAGATTGCCGGACTTGTCGAAGGCGAGACCGAGCGGAAAGCCGCCGATATGGGCAAACACTTCCGACCTGACATAATCCGGCGCGAAGAAACGGACGATTTCGCCGTGACGCGTGCCGCAATAGAGATTGTCGTCGCGGTCGAGAATGACATCTTCCGGCCCCTCCAGCTCGCCAAGCCCGATAGGGTCGGCGGCCGACAGCCGGTTGTCGAGCTCGTATGATGTGCCCGAGCCGGGTGCGGCCGACTGTGTCTCGCCCATCTTCAGATAGACCGGTGCGACATAGACTTCGTTCAGCACCTTGTGGCGGTTCTTCAGCCAGCGGATGTCGATGGTCACCGCCACCGCCAGCATGATGCCCAGCACCATCTGGTTGGTGCCGGTGCCGTAACCCAGCCGGATCAGCCCATTGGTCATGGTCAGCACAATGATGGCGCCCATCAGCCCCTTGATCACCGAGCCGCGTCCGCCGCCAAGGCTGACACCGCCGACCACCGCCGCCGTCAGCGCCATGATCTCGAGATTGAGGCCGGTGCCCGGCCCTGCCCCGCTCAACCGGCAAGCGATGAGGAAGCCGCCGATCGAGGCGCAGAAACCGGAGAAGACATAGGTCATGAACACCGTGCGGCGCACGCGGATGCCGGCATTGTGCGCCGAGCGCCTCGAGCCGCCGACCGCCAGCACATGCCAGCCCGGCCGCGAGCGCGTCAGCGCGATATGGGTGACGATGGCCAGGATGATCGCCAGCCACACCGAGACCGACAGCCCCCAGAAGGTGCTGTCGCCGATGAAATCCAGCACATCGGAAGTCGCGTCGGAGAGCTGCACATCGGCGGCATAGGTGGTGACCAGGATGTCGAACAGCGCTCGCCCGAAGATGAAGGTAACCAGCGTGGTGAGAAAGGCGCGCAACCTGAGATAGCCGACGAGGTAGCCGTTGATGGCGCCGAAGACGAGGCCGGTGGCGAGCGACGCGGCCAGCGCCAGCCAGATCGACTGTTCGAGGATGAAGAAGACGTAGACGGCGGAGAAGCAGGATAGTGCGAAGATCGAGCCGACCGACAGGTCGATGCCGCCGCCCAGCATCACCACCGTCATGCCGGTGACCACCATCGAGAATTCGCCGAGCTGGCGGGTCGATTCCTGCAGCGCCGTCAGCTTGAAGAAGCCGGGAATGACCGAGCCGAAGGTCGCCAATGTCACCACCAGCGCCAGGAACGGAATGGCGTTGTCGGTCCAGCGTTTGGTCAGTATCTCGCCGACGACATGGTCGGGCACGAGATTGTAGCGCCAGGACTGGAGGCGTTCGCGAAAGGACATCGGCTGCTGCTATTCCATGAGGGAACGAGGTGACCGGATCCTTCCGGCCACCTCGCTTATACTTCAGTCGAAAAAGTGCGGCTTACTTTGCCGCCGCCGCTTCGGCCTGCAGCGCCTTCAGGTCCCAGCAGCTATCGGGCTTGAGGTCGGCCTTGGTCGTCGCCTTCTCCAGCGTGTAGATGTAGGTGTGCGAGGTGCCGGCCGGCTGGCCGCTCTGCAGCAGGAACTTGATGATGGCGTTCATGTCACCCGACTGGCGGGCAAGATCGGTCATCACCACGGCGCCATAGGTGCCGTCCTGCAGCTTGTCGCAATCGGCCGCCTTCTCGCCGCCGCCGGTGGTGACCAGGAACACCTTGCCGTCGAGCTTGGCGTCGCGGATCGCGGCGGACGCGCCGGTGGCGTCACCATCCCAGAAGTCGATGATCGAGCAGATATCCGGATTCTGCTGCAGCATCGTCGTCGTCACGTTGCGCGAGGTCGTCGCGTCCCAGTTGGAGTCGGGCTTGGCCACGACCTTGAAGTCGGGATGCTTGTCCAGCACCTTCATGATGCCGGCATACTGGTAGAGGCTGGAAGAGTTGGCCTGGTCGCCCTGCACGAGGCCGATCTTCTTCGACGAGTTTTCGCCGCAGCCCTTGATAGCCGCTTCGGCCTCGAGCTGGCCAAGCCGGTCCCAGTCGCTGCCGACAAAGGCGTCGGCAGGGAAATTGGCGGGATTGTCGACCAGGATGACGTAGGTGCCGGCGGCTTGCGCCTTCTTCATCAGCTTGGAATAGGAGTTGAGGTCGGGTGCATGGATGATCAGCACGTCCGGCCTGGTGTCCGACGAGATGGCGTCGGTGATCGCCTGCGCACCGGCATCGACCACCCAGTTCGGGTCGCGCGTCTCGAACGTGCCGCCCCAGGCCTCGACTTCCTTCTTCAGGTAATGCGCCCAGCCCTGCGCCAGGTCGAAGCCCATCGCCAGCGGCACCAGCATCACGCGCTTGCCCTTGAGCGCCTGCGCGTAAGCCGCCGGACCCGGATCGTCGGCGGCGAAGGTTGGCACCACGAAGGCGGTGACGGCGAGCGCCGTGGCGGCAGCCATCAATGTCCTGATGAATTTCATGTCAGATCCTCTCGTTTCGATTTTCATTGCCGGCCGATCGGGATGGATCGGACCGGGTACCCCTAAATATCGCCTTGCTGGGCGGTCTGCTCGTCACGTGGATTGATGATGCCGTCGACGATGATGGCCCCCAGCAGTATCGCTGCCTTGATCAGGTTCTGGTAGAGCAGCGGAATGTCGATGATGGTCATGGCGTTGAGCAGGATGCCGATCAGCGCCGCACCGACCAGCACGTTGCGCACCCCACCGCGCCCGCCGGACAGGCCGATGCCGCCGATCACCGCCACCAGCACGATGTCGTAGAGCAGCGTCGAATTGACGACGCGGGTGTTGATCGAATGCAGGCTCGCCGCCGTCAGCAGGCCGGCGATCAGTGCGACGAAGGCGGAAAGCACGTAGCGCAGCACCAGCATCGGCCGCACAGGGATGCCGATGTTGCGGGCGGCCACCGGATTGTCGCCGGCGAAATAGATGTAGCGGCCCCATTTGGTGTAGCGCAGGAACAGGAAGAACAGGAACGCCAGGCCGGCGAACACGAACACCTCGATGGGAATATCGAGGAAGCGCAGGCCGCCGAGCAGCTCGACCCAGTGGCCCTGCGGCACCGGCACGGCATCCTGCGTGATCAGTTGCGAGCGCACATAGCCGAAGACGAAGGAGCCGGTGGCCAGCGTCACGAAGATCGCCGGCACATCGGCATAGGCGACGAGAAAGCCGTTCAGCAGCCCGATCGCCAGCACGCCGGCCAGCACATAGGCGAAGGCCAGCCCATCCGGCGTGCCCGAGTTCAGCAGTTGCAGATACCAGGCGACCGACATCGCCATGATCGCTACGGCGGAGAGGTCGATGCCGCGGCCGATGATGACGACGGCCATGCCAAGCGCCAGGATGCCGAGCACCGACACGGAGCGGACGATGGCGACAAGGTTGTTGGCATCGATGAAGCCAGGCAGGCCGATGGCAGCGGCAACGAACAGCACCACCGCGATGGCAAAGACAATGCCTTCCTGATTCAGGCTCCTGAAATTCGGCCAGCCGATCGTGTTCATGTCTGCGTTTGCCCCGATGGCAGCGCTGCCATCCCTGGGAAAGAAAGCTAATCGGCTCAGCGCCGGTTCGTCAAATGAATCCGCGTTCAGAACCCGGGCTGGCAACGATATTCACCGAGTGGACGCATCGATTGCCGAAGCTGGTGCAATGCCCGGAAAAGCCTGCACTTTTGGCAATTGATTGCGCCATTGCGACCACTCGCGAAAGTGCTGCACCAAGGCGAAAGGACAAGACGGAATTTATCTCCGCATCAGGCAGGAAGAATCGATCTCAATTCCCCGGCGCGTGGCCGGAAACCTCGGCGCCCGCACCCGGCGGCAGCGCGAGAAAACGCAACGCCGCCACCAGCCCGATGGCGCCGATCGCCAGGAAGGCGATTCGAAAATCCACGAGGTCGAGGGCCGGCCGGCCCCTGGCGATCTGCGACAGATTGAGAACCGCCGCCGCCACCGCGACGCCGAACAGCATCGCCACCTGCTGCAGCATCGAGGACAGCGTCGCCGCCGAGCTGCGTTGCGCCGCATCGATATCGGCGAAGGCCAGTGTGTTGAGTGCGGTGAACTGCATCGAGCGCGACAGGCCGGCGATCAGCATCAGCGCCACCACCAGCGCTTGCGGCGTTTGCGGCGAGATTGCAGCGCAAGCCATGATCGCCGCCGAGGCGATCAGGCCGTTGACGACCAGCACCGAGCGGAAGCCGAAGCGGCGCAGCATCGGCGTCGTCACCGTCTTCATGCCGAGGTTGCCGAGGAAATAGGCGAGGATCATCATGCCGGCGTCGACAGGGCTCAGGCCAAAACCGACCTGGAACAGCAGCGGCAACAGGAATGGCGTGGCGTTGATCGCCACCCGGAAAATGGTACCGGCGGCCAGCGTCGAGATGGCGAAGGTCAGCACCTTGAACGAGGAGAGATCGAGCAGCGGATGCGGCGCGCGCCGGAGATGCCGCACCGCCAGCCAGCCGATGACGATGCCGGCTGCGATCAGCAACACCGTCGGCAGGATACCGTCTTCGGGATGCGCGATGCGTTCGAGGCCATAGAGCAGCAAAGCAAGTCCCGCTGATGTCAGGAAAAAACCCGGCCAGTCGAGCGGTTTGGGGTCGGCCTCGCGATCGCCCGGAATGAAGCGGGCGACCAGCGCCAGTCCGATCACACCGAGGGGGATGTTGATGAAGAAATTCCAATGCCAGGACAGATAGGTGGTGATGAAGCCGCCAAGCACCGGCCCGACCACTGGCGCAAACAGCGCCGGCCAGGTGATCAGTGCCGTGGCGTTCAGCAGCTCCGACTTCGACGCGTTACGCAGGACGAGAATGCGCCCGACCGGCGTCATCAGCGCGCTGCCGAGCCCTTGCACGACACGTGCGGCGACGAACTGGGTCAGGTTTTGCGAGAAGCCGCAGGCAAGCGAGGCCAGCGTGAACAGGACGATCGCCAGCAGGAAGATGTTGCGCGCGCCGAACCGGTCGGCAAGCCAGCCCGACAGCGGCACGAACACCGCCATGGTCAGCATGTAGACGGTGATGCCGATGCTCATCGCCACCGCCGACACGCCGAAGGACTCCCCCATCTGAGGCAGCGAGGTCGAGATGATCGTCGAATCCAGCAGCTGCATAAAGAAGGCGATGGCGACGATCAGCGCCACGCGCCGCGCATTGGTGGCCGTTTCGGGTAAGGCTTCGGTATCGGGAATGGCAGTCATGACGGAACCGGTTTGAACAGCATTTGGCCGGCCGCGTCCAGAGACGGCGCAACAAACTTTCGTGTCGCGCGGCGGCCTGCTATGGGATGAACGGGGTGGCCGAGGAAAGTGTACGCGTAAAATGAAGCCCATCTATATCGACTACCTCAATGCCCTCGACATCGATGCCCTTGCGATGACCGATGGTGAAATCATTGCCGCCGTCGAGGCTGGCCTGGTGGCGCAAGGCAACGGCCAGACGGTGATCGAGCCGCGTGTCCATCTCGAGCCGGACCCTTCCTTCCACGGCCATTTCAATGTTTTGCGTGGCTACGTCGCGCCGCTCGACACCGCCGGCGTCAAGATCGTCGGCGACTATGTCGACAATTATCTGCACGGGCTGCCTTCCGAATTCGGTATCCTCAATCTGTTCGACCCGCGCACCGGCACACCGCGCGCCATCCTCGACGCCACCGTCATCACCGACATGCGCACCGGCGCCGTCACCGCCATCGGCGCCAAACATCTGGCACGCAAGAATTCCAAGGTGCTGGCCCATATCGGCGCGCGCGGCACCGCCTACTGGAACGTGCGCCTGCTCGACCATCTCTTCGACTTCGACGAGATCCGCGTCCATTCGCGCCGCCCGGAAAGCCGCGACGGTTTTGCCGCCAAACTCTCCGCCGATCTCGGCAAGACGGTGACGGCGGTGGCCGACTGGAAGAGCTGCATCGAGGGCGCCGACATCGTCGTCGAGGCCTCGCGGCTGCCGGAGCCGCAGCCATTGCTGAAGACCGAATGGATCAAGCCCGGCGCGCTGGTCGTGCCCTATGGCACGATGAGTGCGGTCGAACTGTCGCTGACCGACATCATGCAGAAAATGGTTGTCGACGATTGGGGCCAGTGCAAGGGCGGCAAGTTCGGCTCGCTGCGCGCCCATGTCGAGACCGGGCGGCTGAGCGAGAAGACGCTGCATGCCGAGCTCGGCCAGATTGCCGCAGGCCTCAAGGCTGGGCGCGAGAACGACGACGAAACGATCCTGTTCTGGCACCGCGGCCTGTCGCTGTCCGACATCGCACTGGGAAAGGCGATGCTGGCCAAGGCGCAGGCGCAAGGCATAGGCCAGAGACTGCGCTTCGCATGACCGCGCTCGTCCTCACCGGAACCAGCGTTGGCGTTGGCGATGTTGCTGCGGTCGCCCGCGATGGTCGCAAGGTGGAGATCGGACCCGATGTCATCGGCAGGCTGCAAAAGGCACGAAAAGTGCTCGACCAGGCCGCAGCGTCGGGCCAGCAGATATATGGCCTGAACACCGGGCTCGGCGCCAATCTCGGCACGTCAGTGGAAGGCGATGCCAGCACCTTCCAGCGCCAGTTGCTGGAGGGCCGCAGCGGCGCGGTCGGCGAAGCGCTGCCGGTCGAGGCCGTGCGGGCAACCATGGTCGCGCGTGCAGCGATGCTGTCAGCCGGAGGCTCCGGCCTTTCGCCTTCCGTCTTCGTCGCTTTGGTCGACGCACTCAATGCCGGCGTCCATCCCGTCATGCCGTCGCTCGGCTCGATCGGCGCCGGTGATCTGGTGTTGATGACAGCACTCGCCCGCATGCTCACCGGCGAAGGCGAAGCAGACTATCAGGGCCGTCGCATGCCGGCGGCCAAGGCGTTGATGATGGCGCGCCTCGCCCCCATCAGCCTGGCGCCCAAGGACGGCCTGTCGTTGATCAACGCCTCGGCGGTGTCCGCCGGCAGCGGCGCACTTGCGGTGACGGATGCGCTGTCCGCCCTTGCCCAGCAACAGCAGGCCGGCGCGCTGACCATGGAAGGTTTTGGTGCCAACCGCACCATCCTCGACCCGCGCCTGCATATGGCGCGTCCTGCGGCCGGTCAGCAGAAAGCAGCCAAGGCACTGCACGAGCTGCTCGTCCGAGACGAGGCGCCGGCGCCGACCACCTTGCAGGATCCGCTGTCGATCCGTTGCATGCCGTCAATCCACGGCGCGCTGATCGAGGCGATCGGCCAGGCGAGACATGCTGTCGAGATCGAGCTGAACGCCGCCGCCGACAACCCGCTGGTGCTGGGCGACGACGAGCTGGTACTGTCGACCGGCAATTTCCACACGGCGTCACTGGCGCTCGCCTTCGAGACGCTCGGCCTGGCGATCGCCCAATGTGCCGCCGCAAGCGCTGCCCGCTTCATCCAGCTTACCGGTTCAGGCCGCAACCGCCTGCCGAAATATCTGTCGCCGGTCGGCGGCGCCTCCGCCGGCTTCGTGCCGTTGCAGAAGACGGCGACGTCGATCCTTGCCGCCATCCGCCACAAGGCCAATCCTGTCATGCTCGACTTCCTGGCCGTGTCGGAAGGCGTCGAGGATCACGCCACGCAGACACCTCTCGCGGTCGCGAAATGCGCCGGGATGATCGCGCTGTGGCGCCGCGTGATCGCTTTCGAGCTGATGGCCGCCGCCCAGGCGGTCGACCTGCGCGACGGTTTCACGCCGGCGCCACGCACCGCCGCGATTCACACGGCAATCCGTGCACTCGTCCCGACGCTGAAGGAGGACCGGCCGCTCGGCATCGACGCCGAGGCACTCTACGCCGCGCTCGCCGGCGGGAGCTGGCCGACCTGACGCGGCTTCTCAGAAGACGACGGTCTTGTGGCCGTTGAGCATGACGCGGGCTTCAAGATGCAACTTGACGGCGCGCGCCAGAACCCGGCTTTCGATGTCGCGCCCGACAGCGACGAAGTCCTCGGCGCTCATCGCATGGGTGACGCGTTCGGTCTCCTGATCGATGATCGGGCCCTCGTCGAGGTCGGAGGTGACATAATGCGCGGTCGCACCGATCAGCTTGACGCCGCGGTCGAAAGCCTGGTGGTAGGGCTTGGCGCCCTTGAAGCTTGGCAGGAAGGAATGGTGGATGTTGATCGCCCGTCCGAACAGCCGGTCCGACAGGCTCTTCGAAAAGACCTGCATGTAGCGCGCCAGGATGACCAGTTCGGCCCCCGTCCGCTGCACCAGGTCCAGCAGCTTCTGTTCCTGTTCGGCCTTGTTTTCCCTGGTGGTCGGCCAATGGTGGTAGGCAATGCCCTCCAGCTCGGCGAAGCGTCGGGCATCCTCGTGATTGGAGACGACGGCGGCAACCTCCGCGTTCAGCCAGCCGACCCTGATCTGGTACAGCAGGTGGAGAAGCGCGTGGTCGAACTTGGAGACCATGACGATGATCTTCGGGCCGCGTCCCTGATCGACCAGCGCGGTCTTCATGCCGAAGCGATCGACGCTTGATTTCAGGGCCCGCTCCAGGCTGTCCTTGGTCGAGCCTGGCGGGCTGATGAAGGCGATCCGCATGAAAAAGCGATTGGTCTGCCGGTCCCAGAACTGGCTGCTTTCGGCGATGTTGGCGCCGTTCGCGGCAAGCTCCGCCGTGACGGCGGCGACGATCCCCGGCCGGTCCTCGCAGGAAAGGGTAAGAATATGAACCGGCGCGGCCTCGCCCGTCGCATCATTGTCTTGAGATTTCACGCCCCGTCGACCCTCTTCATGAACAGGCTGAGCTCAGCCGGGTCCATATGCACCACATGCTTGTCTTCGGGATAGGCCAGGCTGTTGACATCGGCAACATATTCCGAGAACGCGGCGATGCGCTCGGCCTGCAAACGATCAAATTCGGCGGCGAAGTTGCGGTAGACCTTGGAGTGGCGCGGCATGTGGCCACGGTTCTGGCCGAGGATGTCGTCGGCGAACAGATACTGCGCGTCGCAGCCGGTGCCCGCCCCCATCGACAGCATGATCAGCGACGTGCGTTCCGAGATCGCCTTGGCCACCTCGACCGGCACCACTTCGATCTCGGCGCCGATGGCGCCGGCGGCCTCCAGCTGCTTGACCGCCGCGAAGACCTCCATGGCAGTGTCGGCGGTCTTGCCGACAGCCTTGAAGCCACCGGTCCAGGTCGCGCGGGAAGGAATAAGGCCGACATGGCCGATGACCGGAATGGCATCGTCCGCCATCCGCTTGATCGTGGCGTAGCCGGCGCTGCAATAGACCGCGTCGGCGCCGGCCTTGTAGAGCCGGAAGGCCCAGCGCAGGAAATCGTCCGATGTGCCGATCTCGTAGAAATTATCACCCGGCATGGTGAACAGGCTGGGTGCTGCGTCGCGGTACTCAGGGTTGAGCACCAGCTCGGGCGGCACCGAGACGATATCGACCCCTGCCCGTTCGGCAGCCTCGGCCTCGTCCATCGTCAGCACGCGCAGCATGGTCAGCTGGCGCTTGCCCTTCATGGCGCGCAAATCCGCGACGGTCGGTCTTTTTCGGCTCATCTAGGGGTCCCCTCTGTTACGTGCTGCGGCTGGTCAGCCGATCTGGATCATCACTTTGCCAGCCTCGACCTTCACCGGATAGGTCGCGAGATTGACGCAGACCGGTGCGCCCTTGGCGGCGCCTGTCTTGTAGTTGAAACGGCCATTGTGCTTGGGACATTCGATGATGTCGTCCATCACCAGCCCATCGGCCAGATGCGCCTTCTCGTGCGTGCAGTACCCGTCGGTGGCGAAGTACTCGTCATCCGGACTGCGATAAATGGCGAAGGTTCGGCCGCCATGATCGAAGCGGATGACGTCCTCTTCCTCGACATCATCGACGCCACACGCTTCAACCCAGTCGGCCATCTGTTTCTCCCGCAACTCTATTCCGCCGCCGCCGGCACGGTCAGCGCGTGGAACTCGTCCCGGTATGGTTTGGCCGTCGGCGGCAGCTCGCGCTTGAGGAAATAATCCTCGTACTGGAGCTGCTTGATGAGCACCGGCCAGACCTCGCGATAGGCATGCCACATCGACGGATTGGGCTCCGGCAGATCGTGCTTGATCAAGTCGTGCAGTCTCGGCAGCGCGTGATAGGGCACCATCGGGAACATGTGATGTTCGACATGGTAGTTCATGTTCCAATAGATGAAGCGGCTGATCGGGTTCATGTAGACGGTGCGGGTGTTCAGCCGGTGGTCGGTGACGTTGTCGGCCAGCCCGATATGCTGCAGCAGGCCGGTCAGCACCATGTGCCAGCTGCCATAGAGGCGCGGCAGGCCGATCAGCACCAGCGGCAGGAATGACCAGAGGTACAGCGCCAGCGCGATCGCCGCGACATAGATGCCGAGATGCCAGCGCGCGGCGGTGACCACCTTGCGCAGCTCCATCTCGGGGATGAAACTCCTTTCATCGGGCGAGATGCTGCCGAAGGCATTGCGCACCAGCGTCGGCAGCGAATAGCGGAAATCGAGAACGCCCGTGAAGGCGAGTGCCGCGCGCAGCAGGTCCGGCGGGCGCATCACGGCGATCTCGGCGTCGCGGCCGACGATGATCGTGTCCGTGTGGTGGCGGGCATGGCTCCAGCGCCACGTCACCGGATTGCGCATCAGCATGAAGCTGGCGATCTGGTAGACGACATCGTTCATCCAGCGGGTGCGGAAGGCGGTGCCATGGCCGCATTCATGCCAGCGCGAGTCGCTGGACGAGCCGTAGAGCACGCCATAGACGAGCAGGAACGGCACCACCCACCACGTACCCCAGAACCAGATGATGCCGGCGGCAGAACCCAAAATGGCAACGATCCAGATGATCGTGTCGCGGATCGCCGGCCCGTCGGAGCGCTGCATCAGCTCCTTCATCGCCTTGCGCGCGACATCGGTGTGATACCATTCGGCGGAGGCCAACCCGGTCTCGATCGCAAGCCGAGTGCTTTCGCCGACCAGGCTGTAGTCGCGCTTTTTCTCCATCACATCGACCTCCGATTTCCGGCCCGCCAGCCGGAGCATTCGTTTCGCATCATGCCCTGCCCGCCAATCCCGGAAAGCTGCCC
>NZ_RZRQ01000710.1:0-844 GCF_003997785.1 Mesorhizobium sp. M7D.F.Ca.US.004.01.2.1
GCCTTAACGGGTCCGGCTCTCGCCGCGGATCGGGCGGCCATGTGCATGGCGGCATTGGGCAGGATCCCGTTCGATAGGGTGCCGATCGAATCCGGAAAGCCACCCGGTGTCCGGGGCGGCAGATCCGTGGTCCAGGCGAGCAGCGTTTCGACATCAGTGGCCTTGCTCGGCGACGGGACGAAGCTTTTCGGGTCGGCGGCCGGTACCTTGTCGATAACTGTCAGGCGCGTATCAGTGGTGGTGCCATGGCGGGCGTAGACACGGCCGCCGATCGCCGCGGTGAAGATGACGATGCCCTGCTGCTGCAGGCGTTCGAAGGCCGGCCGCCATTTGGGGTTTTCGGGAGACAGCCCGGTGCCGGTGATGGCGACCAGGCGCCCGCCGGCGCGCAGGCCGGCGAATGCGGAAGAGAGATGCCGCCATGCCGCGTCAGTGACGTGGCCGTCGACATAGGCGCCGACGCTGAACGGTGGATTCATCAGCACGACGGACGGCTCGATGGCCGCGTCGAGATGATCGTCGATATGGGCCGCGTCGTGCCGCGAGACGGGGACCCTTGGAAACAGCAGGCCGAGGAGATCGGCCCGCGTCGCGGCAAGCTCATTGAGGGCGATCGAAGCGCGCGCCATCTCGGCGTGGACGGCGAGCAGACCGGTGCCGGCCGAAGGTTCGAGAACCAGGTCGCAAGATGCGATCGCCGCGGCGTGCGCCGTGACGAAGGCGAGCGGCAAGGGCGTCGACAGCTGCTGCATGGCCTGGCTCTCGTCGGACCGTCGCGTATGGGTGGGAAGAAGATCGGCGATGCGCTTGATCATCGCCAGCGTTGCCTGGGGCGTGGTGGACC
>NZ_RZRQ01000711.1:0-829 GCF_003997785.1 Mesorhizobium sp. M7D.F.Ca.US.004.01.2.1
AGACAGAGGATAGTCTGATCCGTCACTTTACACTGGACCCGTCAGATAGATTGGAATGCGAACTCCGCCGGCGACCGCAGAACAAGCTGGGCTTCGCCGTTCAACTCTGCACGATGCGACAAACGGGGCGGCTCTTGTGGGATAACGAGCAGCCACCCGCGGCTGTGATCGACTATCTTGCGGATCAGCTTGGTATCGACGCGCGCCTCTACGCCTTCTATGCGCATCGAGTACAGACGCGCTTCGATCACAGCCGATCGTTGATGGCTTACCTCGGTCTCCGGACTGCATCTAGAGACGATCGCCGCGCCGCCCTTGTGGCTGCAATCGATGCGGCGACCAATGGCGATCACGGGTTGCCGATCGCGACAGCAGTCATTGCCGAGTTCCGGAAACGAAACGCACTCCTGCCCTCGCTGCATTCCATCGAGAAGATCGGCCTCGGCGGTCGCGCGATAGCTCGCCGACGGGCTGAGAAAGAACTCGTCGAAGGTATCCCGCCCGATCGGCTTACATTTTTGGACAGGCTGTTGGAGGTTGACCCGGCCCTCGGCCAGACGCGCTTTCATTGGCTGAGATCGGCGCCGGATGCGCCTGGTGCTTCGAACCTGATTGGGCTGACCGAACGGATCGCCTTTTTGCGCACGCTGGAGATCGATCCGAAATTGCAGATGCGCATATCCTCCGGACGGTGGGATCAGATGATCCGTGAGGGCAACGCCACACCGGCATGGCTGGCCAACGACTTCAATACCAGCCCTCGACACGCCCTGATCGTGGCGCAGATTATCAAGCTCGGCCAGAAGCTCACGGACGATGCAGTGTCTGT
>NZ_RZRQ01000712.1:0-825 GCF_003997785.1 Mesorhizobium sp. M7D.F.Ca.US.004.01.2.1
ACGAAGACATTGGGCTGGATAGATTGATCGGCGCCGACCCTGATGCCGCCATCGATGGACGCCGCCTGCTGCGCGCCGTCTGTGACGGCCGGACGTTTGTCGAACTCGGCCACCGGGACGGCCTCATCGTAGCGCTTGCCAGAATCGGCGGTCGTGCGATCGGCGTTCTGGCTAGCGACTCAGCGGCGATGTCCGGTGTGCTCGATGCAGCTGCACTGTCCAAGGCAACACTGCTGGTGCAGTTTTGTGCTCGCCACGATCTGCCGGTAGTCACACTCGCGGACAGCCCGGGCGTATTGCCGGACGGTCCGGCATTGGTCGCGCTGGGCAACCTGGTCCAAGCTTGGAGCGATTGTCCGGTTGCCGTGATCGGCCTGATTTCCAGGCGGGTGATCGGTGCCGCCGCTGCAGCCCTGTTGCCGTTGGTCGCCGCCAACCGAACCATCTTCCATTGGCCGGGAGCACGTGTCGGACTGCTTCGGGAAACAGTGCACCCACCAGGCGGTCAACAGATCGCGCCCCGCCACACGCGACGCGCCTTGGTCGCTGCCCTGCGTTCCGTCGGGGGAACAAGAGCGTGACACCGCTGTTTCGCAAGCTGCTTGTCGCCAACCGCGGTGAGATCGCCTGCCGGGTGATGCGTACGGCGCGCCGCATGGGCATCCGGACGGTCGCGATCTGGTCCGATGCGGACCGCGACGCCGCACATGTCGCCATGGCCGACGAGGCCTACCGCGTCGGTCCGCCACCCGCCGCGCAGTCCTATCTCGACATTGCTCGCATTATCGAAATCTGTATCGCCGCACAAGTCGATGCCGTGCATCC
>NZ_RZRQ01000713.1:0-818 GCF_003997785.1 Mesorhizobium sp. M7D.F.Ca.US.004.01.2.1
AAGCAGCACATGGAGGCCAGCACCGGGGCTGGCACTGCGACCATTGCCGCGACCAAGTCCGCGACCGGCGGCGTCGATTTCACCACCTCGCAAAAGGTGTCGAGCTTTGTCGAAGCGATCAACTTCGACGATCCGGAGAGCGGGTTGAAATTCCCGGTCACCGTCAGGTCGCCGGAACTGTCGATCGAAGCCAGCGGCAAGGGCGTACGAACAAAGCCGTTGCTCGATTTGCTGGCATTTGGCGTGGCCAATGAAGACGAGGCGACGCTGAAGGCCAACCAGGCGCAACTCAAATCGCTTCTGCTCGCCGCATTGCCGCTTTGGGAGCGTGTCGAGGGAACCTACGGCTTTAAGGATTTCGCGGTGGAAAGTCCGGTCGGCAATTTCGGCGCCACGCAACTCAGCACTGCGTTCGGCACTGACGGAGTCGCCCAGAATGGCAAAATCACCTATGGCATCAAGGCGTCAGGGCTGACCGTGCCGCAGCAGCTCGTGCCGAGCTGGAGCGTCGCGCTCCTGCCCACCGACATCGACCTGAACTTCGGCGGCGCCAACATCGACCTCGACAGCATGGCGAAGAAGGCGATCGAAGCCTTTGATCTCAATCAGGATCCGCCGCTGTCGGCCGAATTCGGCGAACAGCTCAAAGTCGACTTCATGGCCAAGACGCCGAAGGTCGTCCTTGGCCACAGCACCGTGAAGAACAAGGACACGGAGATCGCGCTGGAAGGCGAGATGACGTTCCCCGGCGAAAAGCCCGAAGGTAGCGTGACCGTCGATGTCGCCGGCTTCGACAAGCTTGTCGAGGGCCTGCAGGA
>NZ_RZRQ01000714.1:0-814 GCF_003997785.1 Mesorhizobium sp. M7D.F.Ca.US.004.01.2.1
CCTATTGGCGAGCGAATTTTAGTCGACGGTATCGACGTTGTGCCGGAAGTCCACGCGGTGCTCGGCAAGATGGCCGACTTCACGGGCAGGATTCACAGCGGCGCATGGCGCGGCCATACTGGCCTGCCGATCCGAAACGTCATCAATATCGGCATCGGCGGCTCGGACCTCGGGCCGGTCATGGCCTATGAAGCGCTGCGCCACTACAGCCGGCGCGACATGATTTTCCGCTTCATCTCGAACATCGACGGTACCGACTTCGTGGAGGCGACGCGGGACCTGAATCCTGAGGAAACGCTGTTCATCATCTGCTCGAAGACGTTTCGGACGTTGGAAACGCTGACCAACGCCCACGCCGCACGTCAGTGGATACTGCACAATCTGGGCGACCAGCAGGCGGTGGCCCGGCATTTCGTCGCCGTCTCGACCAATACCGAAGGGGTCGCGGAATTCGGCATCGACACAAATCAGATGTTTGGCATGTGGGATTGGGACGGCGGCCGCTATTCCATGGATTCAGCGATTGGCCTGTCCACCATGCTCGCCATCGGCGCGGAGAATTTCCACGCGATGCTGTCGGGCTTCCACGACATGGATCACCACTTCCGCACCGCGCCGTTCGGTGAGAACCTGCCGGCGCTGATGGGCCTGCTCGCAGTTTGGTACAACAACTTTTTCGAGGCGCAGACGGTCGCGGTTCTGCCCTACGAGCAATATCTCAAGCGCTTTCCTGCCTATCTGCAGCAACTGACAATGGAAAGCAACGGCAAGCACGTCACGCTTGGCGGCACGAAAGTCGATTACCAGACAGGGC
>NZ_RZRQ01000715.1:0-796 GCF_003997785.1 Mesorhizobium sp. M7D.F.Ca.US.004.01.2.1
GTGTCTATGAGGTCTGCGAGGTGGCGCGTGGCTTCATCGTCGACATGCCGCGCCATCTGGCCCGGCTGAACCGCTCGCTGACCGAATTGTCAATCGCCTGGCCAGTCACCTCTCACGTGCTGCCGCTGATCCTGCGCGAGGTGGTCAACCGCAATCATGTCGCCAACGGCCTGGTCTATGTCCAGGTGACGCGCGGCGTTGCCAGCCGCGACTTTGTCTTCCCTTCCGCCGACACCAAGCCATCCCTGGTGGTGACTGCCAGGAAGGCCGATCCCGCCGCTGGTGCAAAGCGAGCCGAGACCGGCATCGCGGTCATTACCGTGCCGGAAAACCGCTGGGACCGCGTCGACATCAAGAGCGTCGGGTTGCTGCCCAATGTCTTGGCCAAGCAGAAGGCCAAGGAGGCCGGCGCCCAGGAAGCCTGGTTCGTCGACACCGACGGTAACGTCAAGGAAGGCGGCTCGTCCAACGCCTGGATCGTCACCAGGGACGGCGTCCTGGTCACCAGGCCGGCCGAGCATGGCATCCTGCGCGGCATCACCCGCACGACCATGTTTGAAGTGGCGGCCAAGCTAGGCCTGAAGATCGAGGAGCGCGGCTTTTCCGTTGCCGAGGCCAAGGCGGCACGCGAGGCGTTCATCAGTTCCGCAACGACAATTGCCATGCCGGTGGTGGCCATCGACGGCGATACGGTCGCTAACGGGCACCCCGGCTCAATAACACTTTCCTTGCGGCAAGCCTTTTTTGACATTGCGGAAAAAAGTCCAGCCTGATAACCGCACAGGTGGAATGAACA
>NZ_RZRQ01000716.1:0-793 GCF_003997785.1 Mesorhizobium sp. M7D.F.Ca.US.004.01.2.1
GGCCTCGGGCGCGGTTCGCGCTGCCTCTTCCTCGAGTTTGCCGAGCTTCGCCCTGATGTCTTTCGGGTCGGCATGCTCCAGCCCGACGACGTCGTTTCTGGTGTCGTTGAGGGCGACGATGATCTCGTCGAGCTTGGCATGGATCGCGGCGGTGTCGCGGTAGCCCTGGATCAGCACGACACCGGTGATGACGATGGCCGCGACCGACAGCGCGTAGGTGACGGCATTCGTCAGGCCGAACGGTACCAGGGCGGTGCACACCACCATGGCAATGATCATGACGTAGAAGCCCGGCGGGCGAGACAGAAAATCAGCGGCTGCGAAAAGGAACTTGTTCATGGTGCCGACCAACCTTGCAAAATGCTCACAGGCGCTCATGACGTCAGCAAGTTCGCAAAAGGAATTTCGTTCCAGGAACCTAGGTGGCCTCCCGAAGTTTGGCTGACAGGAGGCCAGCAATGCCGCGTTACCAGATTGACGAAATGGACGCAGAGTCACTGTCTGCTTCGCACGTTGCCAGTGGGGCTACGGCACTTGAGGCGCTGCAGAAAATCACGGGCAAGGCCATGTCGCCGCGCGCCTTGCAAACCCACTGGTTCCGGGTGGTCGACGAAAGCGAGGGCAGCGTATTCCAATACAGCGTCGACCCGGAGCTCACGTCACGGCTCTAGGCTCAGGACCTATTAAAACTCTTGCGGCGACGCCAAACGGCTGATTCATTTGCGGTGCGAGGAGGCGCTGCAATGAGTGATTTGATCTGGCTGTCGGAGGCGCAGATGCGTCGGATCGAGCG
>NZ_RZRQ01000717.1:0-785 GCF_003997785.1 Mesorhizobium sp. M7D.F.Ca.US.004.01.2.1
ACATGATGCAGGTCAAGCGCTACATGCGCCGCTACCGCTTCGAGGACCGCATGCGGCTGGTCGGCCCGAATTGCGCCGGGGTCATCACGCCCGGACAGGCGCTTATGGGCATCATGCCCGGCAGCATCTACCTCCCCGGGCGCGTCGGCATCGTCGGCCGCTCCGGCACGCTCGGCTACGAGGCCGCCTCGCAGATGAAGGCGCTGGGCATCGGCGTGTCGACCAGCGTCGGCATCGGCGGCGATCCGATCAACGGCTCGTCTTTCAAGGATATCCTGCAACTCTTCGAGCGTGACGAAGACACCGACGCTGTGGTGATGATCGGCGAGATCGGCGGACCGCAGGAAGCGGAAGCCGCGATCTGGGCGCGCGACAACATGCGCAAGCCGCTGATTGCCTATATCGCCGGGCTTTCCGCGCCAAAAGGCAGGCGCATGGGCCATGCCGGCGCCATCATCTCCGCCTTCGGCGAATCGGCGCAGGAAAAAGTCGAAATCCTCAAGGAGGCCGGTGTCGTCATCGTGCCGACGCCGGCCTCATTCGGCGAGGTCGTGGCCGATACGCTGGCGCGGACCAAGAAGGCGGCGTGACGGCCGACCGGGCGAAGCCCACATTGCGCAGTTTGAAGTCTGTTCGGGGTGGTGGAAACATCGCACCCCGTCGATCGGCAGGGAAATTCGATGAAACCGCGATTGATTGTCACCCGCAGATGGCCGGCCGCCGTTGAAGCGCTCCTCGCCGAGCGCTTCGACACCACGCTCAACACAGACGACACGCCGCTGAGA
>NZ_RZRQ01000718.1:0-784 GCF_003997785.1 Mesorhizobium sp. M7D.F.Ca.US.004.01.2.1
TGCCGGCGTCACCGACCAGACGACGTAATAGCCGACGAAGATCGCCAGGATGAAGATGGCGAAGCGGAAGACAAAGGGATCGATGGCGCCGCCGGACAAAGCGTGCGCGGCATCGCCCGCGGCATCAGCGCCGCCGGGAGCACTGGCCAGGTTCTGTACCGCAAGCCGGACCGCGGCGGACGCCTGATCGAGCTGGTCGAGGGCTTTCTGCAAGGTCTGATCCATCACGCGATCCCTTTCGGCTTGGACGAGGGCGGCTTTGCAGCGGGCGATTTGGCAGCGGCCGGTTTCTTGGGTGCGGCTTTCTTCGGCCCGGCTGCGTCGGCAACCATCGTCTTGGCCGGGATTGCGGCCGGTTCGACATGGGGTTGTCCCGCCGCTTTGGCAAAAGCCGGATGCACGACCTTGCCGCCGTCGGTCAGCATGGTTGCCTTGACCAGATCGTCGTCGCGGTTGATGGCGAGCGTTTTGGTGGTCTTGTCGACCAGCGTCTCGACGAAGGCGAACAGGTTGCGGCCATAAAGCAGCGAGGCGGAAGCAGCGACGCGGCCCGGCACGTTGAGATGGCCAACGATCTTGACGTTGTTGGCGGTGGTCACGACCTGACCCGGCACCGCGCCCTCGACATTGCCGCCGCGCTCGACCGCGAGGTCGACCAGCACCGAACCCGGCTTCATCGAGGCGACCATGGCCGCCGACACCAGTTTCGGCGCTGGCCGGCCCGGGATCAGCGCCGTGGTGATGACGATGTCCTGCTTGGCGATATGCTCTGATGTGAGTGCCG
>NZ_RZRQ01000719.1:0-777 GCF_003997785.1 Mesorhizobium sp. M7D.F.Ca.US.004.01.2.1
GCCCTCGAGATAGGAGACGTAAGCCCCCTCCTCGGCGATGATCAGCGTGCGTTCGAACTGGCCGGTGTTCTTCTCGTTCATGCGGAAATAGGTCGACAGTTCCATCGGGCAGCGCACGCCCTTGGGCACGAAGACGAAGGAGCCGTCGGTGAACACCGCCGAATTCAGCGTCGCGTAGTAATTGTCGGAGGTCGGCACGACCGAACCGAGATACTTCTTCACCAGCTCCGGATGCTCACGGATGGCTTCCGAGATCGAGCAGAAGATGACGCCGGCCTGCGCCAGCTCCTTCTTGAAGGTGGTGACGACCGAGACGGAATCGAACACGGCGTCGACGGCGACGCGGCCCGACTTGTAGACATTGTCGCTGACTTCCTCGAGTTCGGAGGCGTCGGTCTTCTGTACGCCGGCGAGGATTTCCTGCTCCCGCAGCGGAATACCCAGCTTCTCATAGACCTTCAGCAGTTCGGGATCGACATCGCTGAGCGACGTCGGGCCGGGCGTGCTCTTCGGCGCTGCGTAGAAGTAGATGTCCTGGAAATCGATCTTCGGATAGTGGACGCGCGCCCAGGTCGGCTCGTCCAGCGTCAGCCAGCGGCGATACGCTTCCAGGCGCCATTCCAGCATCCAGGACGGTTCGTCCTTCTTGGCCGAAATGAAACGGATGATGTCTTCGCTCAGCCCCTTGGGGGCCTTATCAACAGCGATTTCGGTCTGGAATCCGTATTTGTATTGGTCGACGTCGATCTTTCGGACCCGATCGATCGTGTCCTGCAC
>NZ_RZRQ01000071.1:0-22360 GCF_003997785.1 Mesorhizobium sp. M7D.F.Ca.US.004.01.2.1
TCCGCCGACAGGTCGAAGGTGACGCCACGCTCGGAAAGCTGTGCCTCGAGTTGCATGACGAACTTCTGCACCACCTGATGGATGACCGGAACCGGCAGCGAGCCGAACGGGATGATCGCATCGAGACGGTTGCGGAACTCCGGCGTGAACAGCCGGTTGATCGCCTCGACATCATCGCCTTCGCGCTTGGTCGAACCGAAACCTATCGCCGCGCGCTGGGCATCCGACGCACCCGCATTGGTGGTCATGATCAGGATCACATTGCGGAAGTCGATCTGCTTGCCGTTGTGGTCCGTCAGCTTGCCGTGGTCCATCACCTGCAACAGGATGTTGAACAGGTCCGGATGCGCCTTCTCGACTTCGTCCAGCAACAGCACGCAGTGCGGATGCTGATCGACGCCGTCGGTCAAGAGGCCGCCCTGGTCGAAGCCGACATAGCCGGGAGGAGCACCGATCAGCCGCGACACGGTGTGGCGTTCCATATATTCCGACATGTCGAAGCGGATCAGCTCGACGCCGAGCGACGCGGCCAACTGCTTGGCCACTTCGGTCTTGCCGACGCCGGTCGGGCCGGAGAACAGGTAGGAGCCGATCGGCTTCTCCGGTTCGCGCAGTCCGGCACGTGCCAGCTTGATCGCCGAGGTAAGCGCACTGATCGCGGTATCCTGGCCATAGACGACGCGCTTCAGCTCGATATCGAGGCCTTGCAGCACCTTCTCGTCGTCGGCCGAAACCGTCTTCGGCGGGATGCGGGCCATGGTGGCGATCGTCGCCTCGATCTCCTTGATGCCGATGGTCTTCTTGCGCTTGGCTTCCGGCACCAGCATCTGCGAGGCGCCGGTCTCGTCGATCACGTCGATCGCCTTGTCCGGCAGCTTGCGGTCGTTGATGTAGCGTGCCGACAGCTCCACCGAGGCCTTGATCGCCTCGTTGGTGAACTTCACCTTGTGGAATTCCTCATAATAGGGCTTCAGGCCCTTCATGATCTCGATGGCGTCCTCGATGGTCGGCTCGTTGACGTCGATCTTCTGGAAGCGCCGCACCAGGGCACGGTCCTTCTCGAAGAACTGGCGGAATTCCTTGTAGGTGGTCGAGCCGATGCAGCGGATCGCACCCGACGACAAGGCCGGCTTCAACAGGTTGGACGCGTCCATGGCGCCGCCTGATGTGGCCCCTGCCCCGATGACCGTGTGGATCTCGTCGATGAACAGCACGGCACCTGGATAGTCCTCGAGCTCCTTGACGACCTGCTTCAGCCGTTCCTCGAAATCGCCGCGATAGCGCGTGCCGGCAAGCAGCGTGCCCATGTCGAGCGCGAAGATGGTGGCGTTGTGCAGCACTTCGGGAACGTCGCCCTCGACGATGCGCTTGGCCAGGCCCTCGGCGATCGCCGTCTTGCCGACGCCGGGGTCGCCGACATAGAGCGGGTTGTTCTTGGAGCGGCGGCACAGCACCTGGATGGTGCGGTTGATCTCGGACTCGCGGCCGATCAGCGGATCGATCTTGCCGGCCTTGGCCTTGTTGTTGAGGTTGACGCAATAAGCGGTCAGCGCATCCTGCTGCTGCTTCTTCTTGCCACCTTCCTCTTGCGGTTCGGCGCCGTTCTGGCCGCCCTGCTCGTCATCGGCGCCGCGCGGCGAGCGTGTCTCCGACGCACCCGGACGCTTGGCAATGCCGTGCGAGATGTAGTTGACCGCGTCGTAGCGGGTCATCTGCTGTTCCTGCAGGAAATAGGCGGCATGGCTCTCGCGCTCGGCGAAGATGGCGACGAGCACGTTGGCGCCCGACACTTCCTCGCGGCCAGACGACTGGACATGGATCACCGCGCGCTGGATGACGCGTTGGAAACCGGCCGTCGGCTTGGAGTCCTCGTCGTAACCGGTGACGAGGTTGTCGAGCTCGGTGTCGATATAGGTGAGCACCGTGTGCTTGAGCTCATCGAGATCGACATTGCAGGCGCGCATGACGGCGGCCGCCTCGGTGTCGTCGATGAGCGCGAGCAGCAGGTGTTCAAGGGTTGCATATTCATGGTGCCGCTCATTGGCGAGCGTCAGCGCCTGGTGAAGCGCCTTTTCCAGGCCTTGGGAGAAAGCCGGCATGTTACCTCACTTCTTCTCCATCACGCATTGCAGCGGATGCTGATTCTGTCGGGCGAAATCCATGACCTGGGACACTTTGGTCTCGGCCACCTCGAATGTATAGACCCCGCACTCGCCCACTCCATGATTGTGAACATGAAGCATGATGCGTGTGGCGGCTTCGCGGTCCTTCTGGAAAAAACGCTCCAGCACGTGAACCACGAACTCCATGGGCGTGTAGTCGTCGTTGAGGATGAGGACCCGATAAAGGCTGGGCTTCTTGGTTTTGGTTTTGGTGCGCGTGATGACGGCCGTCCCACGGCCGGCCTCATTGCCGTTGCCGTCGCCGTTTTGCATCCGCGCCACGTGTCTCGTGGCAGTCAAACCGATCGTCACGTATTCCTGCCTCTTTCGAATCCCCATGCGAGTTCGACATGTAGGTGTTCGATGGACGATTTTAAGCCCTTCTGTTTAGCTGACAATATGGCTAGGTGACCAAACTTGGACGATTTTCGCAATCGTGAAGGGGCGCGAGGCCCTGGAGTGGAAATCGGCATGAAAAAACCCGGCTGCGTTTCCGCAGCCGGGTTTTGGCCCGGACCCAAAGGGCCGGATTTGGGTCACATCAGGCGAAATGACTTCGCCCGGCGAAATTACTTCGCCTTGGCAACGATTGATTCGAACGGCTTGTAGGCTTCCTTGGCGAGTTCGGCATAGAGGTCGCCAATCTTGGTGGCCTCGGCGACGAACGCCTCGTAGGACTGCTTGGCGTAATCCGACTGGATCTCGATCGCCTTTTCCAGCGACTTGGCCGAAATCAGCTTCTCCACGGTGGCGCTGCCGGCTTCAAAACTTTTCTTGGTGTATTCGCCAGCCTCGGTCGCGATCGCCTGCGCGCCCTTGGAGAGGGACGCAAAGCTCTTCAATCCGGTGTCGGCGAACTCTTTGCCGTATTTGCTGAAGTCCTCATAGGTCTGGGTCATTTCGCGATTCCCTTGACGGTTGAGGCGTCCTTCTTCGGGGCGCCCTTGTGCAATGCAAGATAATAATTGTGCGCCGCACAAAAGTCAATATTTTACTGGCGTGCGGACCCGCCTGCACAGCCAATGGCTAAAAATCGAATAAAGAGAGCTTCAAGCCCGAAGAAAATGGTGAACGCGGCGGTTACCATAAACGGATTGGTAACGCTGCCCCGGTAGCTTGGCCGGAAGCGAGGCAGGACCCTTTGCCGCCTCCAGCGCAACGAAGAATTCAAGGGAAGTACCAGTGCGTAAGGCGTTGTTGGGCATCGTTTCCAAATCCACCTCCCCTCTCAAGACGATCGTGATCATCGCCATGGCGATGACGTTCGTTTGTGGCGACGTCGTCTCATCGCTGGCAGCGAGGCAGGCGGCCATTGTCGTGGACGCCAAGACTGGCAAGGTGCTCTACTCCGCGGATGCCAACGGCAGGCGCTATCCGGCCTCGCTGACCAAGATGATGACGCTCTATCTGACCTTCGAGGCGCTGGCGAAGGGCAAGATCAGCAGGAACTCGCCAGTCGTGTTTTCGGCCCATGCATCCGCCGAGGCGCCGACGAAACTCGGGGTGAAGCCGGGCGATTCTGTTACGGTCGAGACCGCGATCCTGTCGATCGTCACCAAGTCGGCGAATGACTCGGCCACCGCGCTAGGTGAAATGCTCGGCGGCAATGAACCTACTTTTGCCCGCATGATGACCGCCAAGGCGCGGGCGCTGGGCATGACCGGGACCGTCTTCCGCAACGCCAACGGCCTGCCCGACCCTGGCCAATTCACCACCGCGCGCGACATGGCGACGCTCGGCATCGCGCTGAGGGAGCACTTCCCGCAGTATTACGGCTATTTCTCGCAGCGTTCCTTTCTTTACGGGCGCCAGCGCATCAACGGCCACAACCGCCTGCTCGGACGCATCAAAGGCGTCGACGGCATCAAGACGGGCTACACTCGCGCCTCCGGCTTCAACCTCGTCTCGTCGGTTGCCGATGGCAATCGCCGCATCGTCGGCGTGGTCATGGGCGGCACCTCCGGCGGCAGCCGCGACAACCAGATGGCCACGTTGATCAACACCTATCTGCCGAGGGCATCGACCCGCGGCGGCGGCGATCTGGTCGCCAAGGCCAGCGGCAACAACCCGATCACCGCGCTTGCCAAGGTCCTCCTGCCCAAGCACGACGCGCCGACGCCGGACGACAAGCCGATGGTCGAAGACGATGCCGTGGCGTCCAACGACGATCCTACAACTGCGGACGCTACGGACGCGACCGATGAGCAGACAACGGCCGCGGTCGAGGAGACAGCGCCCGTGGTCAAGACCAGGAAGGTCAAGACCGTCATCGTGTCGGCCCCTCAAATTGCCACGGCCCAGGTCGTCGCTGCCTATGCCGAGCCAACTCCGGCGGCCGTCGACCCGGTCAACACAGCGTCGGTGCCGTCGGGCTGGGCCATTCAGGTCGCGTCTTCGCCAAAGCAGTCCGAAGCCCAGGCCTTCCTCGACAAGACCACCAAGCAGGCACCCAAGGTGCTAGCCGACGCGTCCGGCTTCACCGTCGCCTTCGACAAGGACGGCGTCACCTACTACCGCGCCCGTTTCGGCGGCTTTGGTTCGAAGACCGCGGCCTGGAAGGCCTGCACCGCTTTGAAGAAGAAGAACATCGAGTGCTACGCCGTCCAGCAGTAGGACGGCGTGGAAGTCATCTCCCGGAAAAGTTCTGCATCGAAGGAGACTAGTTGTGATTGGAGAGCAAGACGTCCTTGGCTTCATTAATCCGCGCCGCCAGGAAAGACGTGCCGCCGATATCGGGGTGCAGGCGTTGCATCAGGCGGCGGTGCGCCTTGCGGACATCCGCCGCGGCGGCCCCCGCTTCAAGACCAAGGACCTTGTAGGCCTCCTCCTTAGTCATGGCGCCCGGACCTGGCGCAACACCCAGCCCTTCACCACCGTTCGTCTCAGTGTTTTTGCGCCAGACGGGAAATCTGCCGTCAAGATACGTCTCTAGCAGCTGCCGGCTCTCCGGATCGCCGGAGAGTTCCCGGAAGAGATGCTGCAACTCCGCCAGGCCCATCGCGCCAAGCATCTTGCCTTCGTGGCCGCCAGCCAGGACCAGTCCTTCAAGGCCGCCGGTATCGTGATCGAGTTCCATCTCGAGCGCTGCGGTGCGCACCGTCGAACGCTTGCCCGGCGCGAGCTTTGCCGGCGGCCGCTTCATCCGCATGGAACCATACCAGGCGATTGCCGCCGACAGAATTATGCCCCCGATGCCTTCACGCCCGACCACAACCATAGCGATGCCGACCAGCCCCAGAAGGACCGGCCCGAGTGTCTTCATGCCGCTGGCCAGTTTTGCTGGGTCGGCGCGGAGGAAGATCGTGGCCGCGCCGAGAAGCACCAAAAGTAATGCTACCAATGCGATGATTGCGCCCATCAGTCCCCGCCACCCCGCAGATGCTCAATCATCAGCCGGTCTTCCGGCCTGCCTCTGGCCTCAAGCGCCTTCAGTCCGCCGGTTGCAAACACCGCAACCGCCGAAAGCAGCCCTGCCAGGGTCGTTGCAGCCCGCCGATCAAATCGGAACCAAGCCCCTTTGGACAACCGCGCGATTTCCTTGAACGCCTTTTCTGCGCCGGAATCATGACCTTCCTGGAAGACGAAGACAGGAACGCCACGCAGGCCGAGGCTGCCGGCCTTTTCGGCCAAATCGTCGATATCCTCTTCCATCGCATCGCCGATATAGACCAGCGCATTGACCTTGGCGGTCGCCGTCTGTTTCTGCGCGTGCGCCAGCACCTTGCCGATCTGGGTGTGGCCACTGCGGCATTCGATCCGCGTCATCAGCTGCTTCAAGGCATCGGTGTCACTCACGAAAGCGGACGAACGGCACTCGCCGAGACCGCGAAAATAAACCAGCTGCACGCTGAGGGTTCCGGCCTTGCCGACGGCGTCGAACATCTGGCCCTGCAGCGTGCAGGCCAGATCCCAGGTCGGCTGGCGGCTCATCGTCGCGTCGAGGGCAAGGATCAGCCTGCCCGAACCGGTCGCCGACGCGGCAAGTGTCCTCGCCTGACGAATGAAGGCGTCGATCTCGCCGGCGTTGGATTGAGGCTTGATCGGCGCAGGATTGGCCCTCGCGGGCACGGGCTGCTTCTTGTCGCTCATAAAAACAAGATGTGGCGTTGCTACATCGCTTGCAAGTCCCACATCGGGTGGCACAAAGGGCCAGACGGTGATGCCACCTGTGGTCAGAGCAGGCCGAGATCGGCAAGCTCGCGCCTGAGTTTCGGCGGCATCTCGATCAGCCCGGCCTTGCCCTTGCCGAGATCAAGCGGCGCGTCGGCCGGCTTCAGATAGCGCCAGCCCTGAAAAGCCCGGCGCGGCTGCCAGTCGGTTCGTACAACCTCGGGGTCGAGAATCAGGTGGCAGCGGCCGATGCCTTCACCGTCGGTGAACGGCCGAATCTCGGTGATCAGCTGGCGGCACTGCACATTGCCCTTGATCACCCAGTAAAGCGAACCGCCATCGGTAACCTCGGCGCCGCGCGTCGGCATCATGCGGGTGGTGTGATATTGCTCGACCGGCTCCCCGGCGCGCCGCCGCTCGTCGAGGCGGAAGGCAATCCACTCTTCGAGATCCTCGACGCTGTCGCAGCCGACACAGAGTTTTATGAGATTGAGAGACATCGCTTAAGGTTTAGTCCCGCGCGCGGATGCGTCAACGGCCTGATCGACTTCTCCACAGTGGCAGCTTAGGCCAGCCCTCAGCACTCCACGACATTGACGGCGAGCCCGCCAAGGCTGGTTTCCTTGTACTTCTCGTTCATGTCGAGGCCGGTCTGGCGCATGGTCTCGATCGCCGCGTCGAGCGGCACGAAATGGATGCCGTCGCCTTTGATGGCCAGCGACGCGGCCGTCACCGCCTTTACCGCGCCCAGCGCATTGCGCTCGATGCACGGCACTTGCACCAGCCCGCCGACCGGATCGCAGGTCATGCCGAGATGATGTTCAAGCGCGATCTCGGCGGCATTCTCGACCTGCTCGGGCGTGCCGCCCATGACGGCGCACAGGCCGGCCGCCGCCATCGCCGACGCCGACCCGACCTCACCCTGACAGCCGACCTCGGCGCCGGAGATCGAGGCATTTGTCTTGATGATGCCGCCGACGGCAGCGGCCGTCAGCAGGAAATCTCGGATGCTCGGCTGATCGGCCTCCGGATGGAAGTGCAACCAGTAGCGCAGCACAGCCGGCAGCGTGCCGGCCGCGCCATTGGTCGGCGCGGTGACGACGCGGCCGCCGGCGGCATTCTCCTCGTTCACCGCCATGGCGTAGATCGACAGCCAGTCATTGGCGAGCAAGGGATTGGGCTTGTTCTGCTGCCACTGCTCTTGCAGCTTGTCGTGCAGCATGCGCGCCCGCCGGCGCACCTTCAGCCCGCCCGGCATGATGCCATCCTGCGACAGGCCGCGGTCGATGCAGCCCTTCATGGCGCTCCAGATGCCGTCGAGGCCGGCGTCGAGCGCCTCGCGCGACATCTGCGTCTCCTCGTTGACGCGCTTCATGTCGGCGATGGAAAGGCCGCTTTTGCCGGCCATGGCCAGCATCTCGACCGCATTCTTGAAAGGATAAGGCACTTTCTTGCCTTCTGTCGTCACCGACCCCTTGGCCTTCATCCGCTGCAGTTCTTCTTCCGAAACCACGAAGCCGCCGCCGATCGAATAATAGATGCGCTTGAGCAGCAGGCGGCCGCCAGCGTCATAGGCGTAGAACGCCATGCCGTTGGCGTGACCGGTGAGCGGCGTCTTGCGGTCGAGCACCAGATCGATGGCCGGATCGAAGCGATAGGAGGGATGGCCGGGCGGCGAAATGCGCTTTTCGGCGGTGATGCGGCTGGCAATGCCATCGGCCTGATCGGGATCGACCGTCTGCGGCGTCAGGCCGGCAAGGCCGAGGATGACGGCGCGATCACTGCCGTGACCGATGCCGGTGTAGGCGAGTGACCCGTGCAGGCTGGCGCCAAGCCGGTCGACCTTCACACCCGCCGGACGGGGCCAGTCATTTCCCGCGACCTCGTCGAGAAACCGCGCCGCGGCGGTCATCGGCCCCATCGTGTGCGAACTCGAGGGTCCTATGCCGATCTTGAACAGGTCGAAAACCGAAAGGAACACGCGGCGTTGTCTCCTGGAGTCAGTCGAGGACTACATATAGGAATTCCCAGGATGTTTCCGCTCTTTTGGAAATCGCGGCGCTGCGCCCGCCGACCTTGTTTGCTCCGGCAGCGACATTGGTGCCGATCGCTGTATGCGAAGATCGAAGCGATCGGGCTGAATGTGATAAATTCAAGCCATGGGCGATTCCCTCGATCTTTCGACAGCCGATCTCGCGGCGCTGGCCTTCTTCCTCGTCGCGTGGCTGCTGCACACGTTCGCCTCCGACGGCAAGCTGGTCAGTCGCGTGTCGCTGACCACGGCGATGAATGCACAGCGGCAAGCCTGGATGCGGACCATGGCCGAGCGCGAGATCCGCATCGTCGACACCGCCATCATGAGCGGCCTGCAGCAAGGCACCGCCTTCTTTGCCTCCAGCTCCCTGATCGCGATCGGCGGCTGTTTTGCTTTGCTCGGCGCGTCCGACCGGGTTCTTGAGGTGCTCAGCGACCTGCCCCTGGGTGGTGCGCCGTCGCGCGCGGCCTTCCAGATAAAGGTGTTCGGACTGGTGCTGATCCTGGCGTTTTCGTTCTTCAAATTCGGCTGGGCGTACCGGCTGTTCAACTATTGCACGATCCTGATCGGCGCGGTGCCGATCCCGCATGGCGAAGCCTCGCGCAATCCGGTCACCGAGACGGCGGTGTGGCGGGCGGCGCAAATGAACATGCTCGCCGGAAAACACTTCAACTCCGGCCTGCGCGGCGTGTTCTTCTCGATCGGTTATCTCGGCTGGTTCGTCGACCCCATGGTGTTCGTGCTGTCAACGCTGTTGCTGCTGGCGGTGCTGGTGAGGCGCCAGTTCTTCTCGGCCGCCAGACAGGCGGTGATCGGTCAGCCGCCAGGGCTCGGAAAAGGCTGATCGATCCGCCCTGACAGCCAGTAGGCGGTCAGCCCGATCCATTCGCGGATGGCGATGGTGGTGGCCTGCAGCGAATCGGCTGGATTGTCGCGGAACAGGCCGATGCCTTCTTTGCCCGAGGTGCGATAGTCGACCGGCCAGGGAACAGTCGCAAAACCGGCCTTGTCGAACAGCGCCTTGGCGCGCGGCATATGGAAAGCCGAGGTCACCAGCAGCCAGGTCTCGCCGGGCTTCGGCGTTACCAACTCCTTGGTGAAGACCGCGTTCTCATAGGTGTTGCGGGATTTGTTTTCGAGGATCAGGCGATCGGCCGTCACGCCAAGCGCGGTGAGCAAGCGAGGGGCCGTGGCGGCGTCACCCTCGCCTTCGAGAAACAACTCGCCGGTGCCGCCGGAGACGATCACCTTGGCCGTGGGAAAGCGCCGGGCCAGAACCGCTGTCTCGACCATCCGATCGCCGCCACTGTTCAGCTCATAGCCGCCTCGCACCAGATTGATGGCGCCCTCAAAACCGCCGCCGAGCACGACAATGCCGTCGACCTTTTCCGGCAGCGGCGGGCGCGCAAAGCGCTCTTCGAGCGGATTGAGCATCATGGCGCCGAGCGACGTCCAGGCCGACAGCGCAAGGATCAGAAATGCCAGCACGCCGCCGGTGGCCGCCAACCGCCTTCGGCCGATCATGGCCGCGAGCAGTCCCGCCAGCAGCAGGAAGATCGCCAGATTGAGCGGCTGGATGAAGAACCAGAAGATCTTGGAGAGATAGAAGAACATTAGCTGCCTATCGTCGGCTCGAATTCTCACGACCGATGAAGTGCTCGACGGCACTCGTCACAGCCTCGGCCTCGGGTCGGCTCAGCTCCCTGCCGAAAACAAGGACGCCGTTCGTGTTGGTCAACCTGATGACTTCCGACAGCCCCGCTTCATCCGTTGGATAGGTATGGTCGAGGATTTCGGTCTCAAGGTGCCCTTTCAAAGGCAATGACGAACGATTTCGCAAAGAACCCCTGACGTCGCGCACGGCTGCGGCGTTGGTTAGCCGCAGGGTTTCCTTGCCGAATACCAGCCAGATGAAATCCTTGCCGAGGAAATAGGTGAAAAGGGCAATGATCGCCGCGAACGACAGCAGGCCGAGAGTGCCGCTGGCGACGGTTGCGGGCGACGTGTCGGTCAATCCCATGTAGCCGGTGTAGGCAACGATCCCGGCCCCAATCAGAACGAAGCCCGTCCTGAAATCCGTGGTGCGTGGTGGGTTGGTAATCAGCAGTTCGTCTCCCGTCTCGACGATGGAAATGCGAGACGGGGGCGGCATGCTACCACCATTTCTCCGGCTGGAATGTGCCCGCCGCCTGCTCGATGACGGCAGCGGTCTGGAACAGGGTTTCCTCATCGAACGGCCGGCCGATGAGTTGCAGCCCGAGCGGCAGGCCCTTGGCGTCGAGCCCGGCGGGCACGGCAATGCCCGGCAGGCCGGCCATGTTCACGGTGACCGTGAAGATGTCGTTCAGGTACATCTTGACCGGATCGGCAGCCATGTCCTCGTCGGCGATGCCGAAGGCGGCGGATGGCGTCGCCGGGGTCAGGATGACATCGACGCCGGCGGCGAAAACAGTCTCGAAATCGCGCTTGATCAGATTGCGCACTTTCTGCGCCTGCAAATAGTAGGCGTCGTAATAGCCGGCCGACAGCACATAGGTGCCGATCATGATGCGGCGCTTGACCTCGCGGCCGAAACCGGCGGCGCGGGTCTTCTCATACATGTCGACGATATCCTTGCCCGGCACGCGCAAGCCGTAGCGGACGCCATCATAGCGGGCGAGGTTGGACGAAGCCTCGGCGGGCGCCACGATGTAATAGGCGGGCAGCGCGTATTTGGTGTGCGGCAGGGAAATGTCGACGATCTCGGCGCCGGCGTCCTTCAGCCAGGCAATGCCCTTCTGCCACAGCGCCTCGATCTCTTCGGGCATGCCGTCGACACGGTATTCCCTGGGAATGCCGACCTTCATTCCCTTGATCGGCTTGCCGATCACCGCCTCATAATCCGGCACGGGCCGGTCGACCGACGTCGTGTCCTTCGGATCGACGGACGCCATCGACTTCAACAGGATCGCGGCATCGCGCACGTCGCGGGCGATCGGTCCGGCCTGGTCGAGCGACGAGGCGAACGCGACGATGCCCCAGCGCGAGCAGCGGCCATAGGTCGGCTTGATGCCGACGGTGCCGGTGAAGGCGGCCGGCTGGCGGATCGAACCGCCAGTATCGGTCGCGGTCGCGCCGGCACACAGGAAGGCGGAGACTGCGGTTGCCGAACCGCCGGAAGAACCGCCCGGCACCAGTTGCGCATTGTCCAGGCTGCGGGCGGTCCTGGTGCCGCCGGCCGAGACGAAGCCGCCGTCACCCTGATGCGTTGTCGGCATCACCACCGTGTCGAGGCGCGAACGCCGCCACGGGTTGATCACCGGGCCATAGTAGGACGTCTCGTTGGATGAGCCCATGGCGAACTCGTCCATGTTGAGCTTGCCCAGCATGACGGCGCCGTCGGCCCATAGATTTGATGTAACGGTCGATTCGTAGCGCGGCTTGAACCCGTCGAGCACATGGCTGCAGGCCTGCGTATGGACGCCTTCGGTGCCGAACAGGTCCTTGATGCCGAGCGGGATGCCTTCCAGCGCACCGCCCTCGCCCTTGACCAGCCTTGCGTCGGACGCCTTGGCCATGTCGCGCGCCTTGTCGCCGGTCACCGCGACATAGGCATTGAGCGCGGGATTGGCGCGATCGATGGCCGAGAGATAGGCCTCGGTAATCTCGGTCGCGGTGATTTCCTTGCCGCGCAGCTTGGCGCGGGCCTGTGAAATCGTCAGCTGGGTCAGGTCGCTCATCAAAGGCTCTTTTCGTAAAACACCGACCACTCGGAATCGGGATAATCCAGCACCGGGCCGCAGCGCGAAAACCCGGCGCGTTCGTAGACGGTCCACGCGGCGGGATGACGATCGCCCGTCTCCAGCACCAGGCGCTTCAGCCCCTCATTGCGTGCCAGCGTCTCGACCCGCTCGACGATCCTGGCGCCGATCTTCTGCCCGCGATGCGACGGCCGCGTGTACATGCGCTTGACCTCGCCGATGGCGCCGTCATGGCGTTTCAGCGCACCGCAGCCGATGGCCAGGCCATTATCGCGGGCGATGAAAACGGTCGTATCCTCACTGGCCATCTGCTCGACCGTCAGATGGTAGCAGTGCTCCGGCGGCGTCAGTTCGAGCAAGGTCTCGTTGAGTTCCTTGACCAGCCCGCGCACATCGTCCTGCAGCGGCGTTTCAATGGCGATCTCGATTGCCATCGGCCGGCTACTCCACTACCTTCGGCACGAGGAAGAAATTCTCTTCGGTCGCTGGCGCATTGGCGACGATGTCCGCCGCCTTGCCACCGTCGGTGACAACATCCTGGCGCTTCTTCATCTCCATCGGCGTCACCGAGGTCATCGGCTCGACGCCGGAAACGTCGACCTCGTTCAGCTGTTCGACGAAGCCCAGAATGGCGTTCAGCTCGCCGGTCATGCGTTTGGCATCTTCTTCGCTCACCGCGATGCGGGCGAGACGCGCGACGCGCTTCACTGTCTGAAGATCTACGGACATGTTTCTGCCTCGGGGAAAACCAGTTCGGGCTATAGCGGCGCCGCGCGCGCTGCGCAACATGCATCGTGCCGGGTGCTAGGCCTAAAGCGCGTCGAGTTTGAACGGATTCAAGCGACGCGCTTTAGGTCTTTGTTTTCATGCACGTCGTTCTCCCAAAACCGGAACCACTTTTGGGCGACGTGCATTAGGCCGCAGTGCTCACCCGGTCCTTGGGACGACGCAAAGGGTTAGGCAATTCGAAAAAGCGCTGTTTTGCCGGACACATGCCGCACGCGTCCTCGTCCTCGAGCGCGGCGAATGCCTGCAATTCGGCCTCGGAGCAGCCCGGTTCGAGCGGCCGATAGGCGAGATAGGGATCCCATTTCTCCGACAGGCGATATTTCGCGTTCTGCATCGGCAGATAGGCCAGCGGTGCGCATTTCCAGATTTGCCCGTCATGCAGTTGCTTGCAGTGGCGAGCCGGGCAGATTTCCCAACTGGCGCGAGTGTCACGGTCCTCGAATGGCAACATGGCATTGCCAAAGCCCTCGTAGCGTCGGGTCCAGTTCTTGTCCGAAGGGCGTATCTCGAGACGCAATTTGTGGTTCCGCTGCCATCCCTCCAGCAATTCGAAAACCGGCTTCAGCCTCTCCCGGTAATCCTCGGAATCATGATGGACCGACACGACCAACCGTGCATCGGGATCGGCGGCAAGGATCGCCGGCAGCGACGGGTGACGATGCAGGAAGAAGCCGTTGCTGACGATCTCTATATGGGCACGCGGCCAGTGCCGCCGCACCAACCCGACAAAGCCCGGCAGTTGCGGATGAATGCTGGGCTCTCCTCCAAGCAGGCTGAAGCGCGTCACTGACACCCGTCGGCTCCAAAGCCCCATCCAGCGGTCCGCCTCCTCGAGCGAGACGGTGCCGGCATGGGCGTGATTGGAGTAGTGCGAGCAGCTTTCGCAGGACAGATTGCAGCCATGCGCGACATGCAGTTCCAGTTTTCGGAACACGGGCCGCTCGCCGCGAAGAAGTGCACTCACCCTTTGCAGCATCGTCATGGCAGGGCAACGCCGTCGCACAGATAGTAGCTGCCGCTGTTGCCGCGTGCCTCGCTTTCGTCGTCGACCGGCCGGACCGATACGAGATCGACTTGCTTGGCGTTCATTTGCGTCACCGAGAGGACATCCGGGAAGACATAGCCCGGTTCCTGGCAGATGGCCGTCACCGCCCAGCTCGGCGAAGCCGCCGCCTTGCTGACCTGCAGGAACTCGCAATTGTATTCGACGCCTTGCAGCCCGTGCGCCGAAAGCACGATGTTGCCGGCGTCGATCAGCGTTTGCAGCGTGTCCTTTTTGGCCTGTTTGCAAAGCTCCTCGGACTGAAGGTAGACGCCCTCAATGAAATCATCCGCTGCGAGCGCGGGCGACGCCGCGACCAACATGGACACGCAAAGAGATCGTCCCAACACCATGGATTTATTCCGCTTTAGCTGCCTCTAAATTGTAATCGTCTCACCGATTTTCGGCAATGCCACTTTGATGCCGGATCCTTCCAGGCCGGCCTCGAACTTGTCAGCGGTCGGATCGATCATCGGAAAGGTGCCGAAGTGACAGGGAACCACTGTGTCGAACTTGAAGAAGCGGCGGCAGGCAAGTGCCGCCACCGCACCGCCCATGGTGAAGCGATCGCCGATCGGCACGACCCCGATCTTCGGCTCATGCAACTCGTTGATCAGCGCCATGTCGGAAAAGATGTCGGTGTCGCCCATATGGTAGAGCGTTTTGTCTTCCGGGAAATGCAGGACGAGGCCGCCCGGATTGCCGAGATAGGTGTTCTGGCCGCCCTCACCAGGGAACGAGGACGAGTGCAGCGCCTGGACGAAAGTGGTGGTGAAGCTGCCGCAATCGACGGTGCCGCCGATGTTGCCTGGGTTGATCTTCTTGTCGCTGACACCCTTGCCGACCAGATACATGCAGATCTCGAAATTGGCGACCAGCTGGGCGCCGCTTTTGCCGAGCACTTCCACGGCGCCGCTGATGTGGTCACTGTGGCCATGCGTCAACAGCACATGCGTGATGCCCTCAGCCGGTCCCTCCCAGCCGCCCGTCCAGGACGGATTGCCGATCAGATAGGGGTCGATGAGGATCTTGGCGTCAGCCGTTTCGATACGAAAGGCCGAGTGGCCGTACCAGGTCAGTTTCATAAATGCATTCCTCGATTTTTGGCGTGCCAAAGGATAGAACGCCGATAGCCCCGAGATCAAAGGGTTACTGTGTCCGTTGTGCGTTTGAGAGAACACATGGCGGTGAAAGGTGAGGACGGCCGTTGGGCATTATCACGATAGAGGAATTGCCGGCGCGGCTGGCCGGCGGCAAGACGCTGGCAGGGCTTGACCTCGGCGACAAGACGATCGGCGTCGCGATCTCGGACCAGAGGTTTTCCTTCGCCCATCCGCGCCCGGTCATCATGCGAAGGAAATTCTCGCTCGATGCGGCGGTCCTGCTCGCCTTGCTGCAGAAGGAGAATGCCGGCGCGGTGGTGATTGGGCTGCCGATCAATATGGACGGGTCGGAAGGGCCGCGTGCGCAGAAATCGCGCGCCTTCGTCCGCAACATGGCACAGATGAGCGACCTGCCCTTCGTGCTCTGGGATGAAAGGCTATCGACGGTCGCGGCCGAAAGGACGCTGATCGAGATGGATTTCTCGCGCCGCAAGCGCGCCGGCAAGATCGATTCGGCGGCAGCCGCGTTTATTCTGCAGGGAGTTTTGGACCGGCTTCAGTCGCTCCACGCATCCGCTCGAACGGAACCGGACCCGCCCAGCGCTGTTTGACCCAGCCGGCGATTTCGCGGCGACGGCGGAATGCCCAAAGCGCCATCAGCAGAAACCCGTCGAAGATGCACGTCTTCGCCACCATGCCGGGGATGATCGCCGGGTCGATGCCAAGCATCTGACCATAGAGCTGAAAAAAGAAATCGTGCATCTGTCGGCTGAGCATGGTGTAGCCGAAATTGATGTCATTGGCCGACAGGTAGAACCAGCCCCAGAAAATCGCCATCGGGGCCGCCCAGAATGCGAAGATGTAACGCATCAGCGGCCTCCCCTGGGATTGGAGCCCGTCTTAGAGACCGTTCGGCCCGATATGAGTGAAAGCAGCGAATTGTGGGCCGCGGCCTTTGCCATGCCGTGCGCGACGGCGCGGACTTCGCCCTCGCCCGAAGCCGCTGCCGCAACCACGGACCGCCGCTCGGCAAGCATTGCGACATAGGACGCCAGAAGTGCTGCCAACTGCACGGCGACAGCCATGAACAGCCCGTTGATGCCTTGCGCGGCGCCACCGATGACGATCAGCGACAACACGCCGGATGCGGAGATGAAGGCGATGCGGGCAACGCTGTCAGCGCCAGGGCTGGCTGCGTCGTTGATCAGGGCTTCGACAAAGGCCCAGAAGAACAGCACGGAGACGACAAGCAATGCGGTGGCAAGCGGCGCCACGACAACGACGTTGTCGAGGTCGACGAAGCGGGTACCCTCGATTGTGGTACCCAACACGCCGAGCGCCGCCGCCACGCCGCGGTTTCCGTCGATGCAGATGAGCGCAAGCAGGGCGAAAACGATCGCCCAGTGCAACACCAGAAAAGAGGTCAGTACCTGTCGCATCGGTGTTCCTGCTTCGCAAAGCAAGGGACGGCCAATTTGAACCATTCCCTGCTTGCACCGGGACAGTGGGCCCTGCCGCTCGCCATCGCAACGGAAACCATTTGTTAAGGTTAACGGCGATTAGCTATACGCGTGAGGATACAGACCAACGCCTCAAAACCGTGGATGGCGCCGGTTTTTGCGATGCTCGCGGCTCAATTCACCGGCGGATAGAGCGTGTCGATGATCATGCGCGCATCGTGGCGCGAATCGAGCATGCCATAGGTATTGCGCCATTGGCCTGCCAGGCGCGTCTCGACGAAAGCGTCGGCGATTCGCCCTGCCCCCAGCCGGCGCAATTCCGCCGCTGCCGCCGACAACGCCAGCTGTTCGGTGAGCAGCCGGGCCGAGCCCTCGTCGGTTGAAGCGACTTGCATCGCCGCCTCCAGCCCCCCGATCGTGCCGCGCCCGCCGGCGCCGAGATCGCGGTCGATGCCGGCCAGCACATCCTCGAACAGGCCGGGCGCACGGCCAAGCACGCGCAGCACGTCGAGCGCCATAACATTGCCCGAGCCTTCCCAGATCGCGTTGACCGGGGCTTCGCGATAATAGCGGGCGAGTGGCGCCTCCTCGACATAGCCATTGCCACCGAGACACTCCATCGCCTCATAGAGCAACGGCGGCGCGATCTTGCAGACCCAGTATTTGACGACTGGCGTCATGGCGCGGGCAAACGCCGCTTCGCCGCGATCGCTCGCCGCCTCGTCGAAGGACCGCGCCAGCCGGAACGACAGTGCGGTGGCTGCGGCGACATCAAGCGCCATGTCGGCCAGCACGCGCTGCATCAGCGGCTGCTCGATCAAAGTTGAGCCGAACACCTGGCGGTGGCGGGCATGATGAACAGCCTCGGCGAGGCCGGCGCGCATGATCGCCGACGATGCGATGGCACAATCGAGCCGGGTGAGCGTCACCATGTCCATGATCGTCTTCACGCCGGCACCCGGTTCGCCGACCATCTCGCCGATGGCGTTGACGAATTCCACTTCGGAGGACGCGTTGGAGCGGTTGCCGAGCTTGTCTTTCAGCCGCTGGAAGCGGAAGCCATTGCCCGAGCCGTCGCCGAGAACGCGCGGCACGAGGAAGCATGACAGCCCCTCCGGCGCCTGCGCCAGCACCAGGAACGCATCCGACATCGGCGCCGACATAAACCATTTGTGCCCGGTCAGGCGATAAAACCCGCTGCCGGCGCGTTCCGCCCTTGTCACATTGGCGCGCACATCGGTGCCGCCCTGTTTCTCGGTCATGCCCATGCCGAGCGTCAGCCCGGTCTTCTCGACCGGCGGCTTCTGGCTCTGGTCATATTTGCGCGTCGTCACGCGCGGCGCCCATTCGCGAAACAATTTTGGGCTGGCCATCAGCGCCGCTAGCGAAGCGTTGGTCATGGTGATGGGGCACAGATGCCCGGTCTCGAGCTCTGCGGTGAGGTAAAACCGGGCGGCACGGACCTGATGGCGGCGGCCGATCTCGGCGTCGCCGTTTTCCCACACAGAGGAATGCAGTCCGTTGGCCACCGAGCGGCGCATCAAGGCGTGATAGGCGGGATGGAACTCGACCACGTCGATGCGCCGGCCCTGGCGATCATGCGTCCTGAGCTTCGGCGTCTCGACATTGGCGAGGCGCGCCAGTTCCTGCGCCTCCTGCGTCAGCACGAAACGGCCGAGCCCGTCGAGATCCTTGCGCACCGGATCGGAAAAGCGCTCCGCGAGCTGGATCAGCAACGGATCGCCCCGCCAGGCGTTGCCGCCCGTCAGCGGCGGCGGCTGGTTGGTCACGTCGTCGGTCACGCCCAATCCTTCTATCGTCAGAAAGCCACGAATCCGAGGCTGTCGGCTAGATATAGCCAAGCCATGCAGCGCGCGCGATGAAAATACCGGCCGATACAATCGGCCATCTACACGAAAAAATTGAGGAGAACGGCTCCAATCCAAAGCTGGCGCTTGCAGCCGCAAAATCTCCACCCTATAGCAGCGCCTTGAGATGACCGACGCTTCGTCCCTGCCACTCTACCCTCACCGCCATCTTCTGGGCATCCGCGACCTTTCCCCCGCCGACATCGAGCTATTGCTCGACAGGGCGGACCGCGCAGTCGCGATCTCGCGGCAGTCCGAGAAAAAAACCTCGACGCTGCGCGGCCGCACCCAGATCAACCTCTTCTATGAAGCCTCGACGCGCACGCAGTCGTCGTTCGAGCTTGCCGGAAAGCGGCTCGGCGCCGACGTCATGAACATGTCGGTGGCAAGCTCTTCGGTGAAGAAGGGCGAAACGCTCATCGACACGGCGATGACGCTGAACGCCATGCGGCCCGACATATTGATCATCCGCCACCAATCGGCGGGCGCGGCGGCGCTGCTGGCGCAGAAGGTCGGCTGCTCCGTCGTCAATGCCGGCGACGGTGCGCATGAGCACCCGACACAGGCGCTGCTCGATGCGCTGACCATCCGCCGCGCCAAGGGGCCGCTGTCGAAGCTGATCGTGGCGATCTGCGGCGACATCCTGCATTCGCGCGTGGCGCGCTCGAACATCATGCTGCTCAACGCGCTCGGCGCGCAGGTGCGTGTCGTCGCGCCGTCGACGCTGTTGCCCACCGGCATCGAGAAGATGGGTGTCATCGTCACTCGTTCGATGGCCGAAGGCCTCAAGGGCGCCGACGTGGTGATGATGCTGCGCCTGCAGCGCGAGCGCATGGAAGGCGCCTTCGTGCCTTCGGTGCGCGAATATTTCCGCTATTTCGGCCTCGATGCAGAGAAACTGAAGGCGGCCAAGGACGACGCGCTGGTGATGCATCCCGGGCCGATGAACCGCGGCGTCGAGATCGCCTCGGAAATCGCCGATGGTCCGCAAAGCGTCATCCAGGAACAGGTCGAGATGGGCGTTGCCGTGCGCATGGCCGTCATGGAAGCCCTGCTTGACCCGCGCCGCAACCATGAGGGCCGCGGCGCATGAGCATAACGGTTTTTGAGCGCGCCCGCATTGTCGATCCCTCGCGCAGCATGGACGAAGTCGGCGCCGTCATCGTCGATGGCCGCAAGATCGTCGCCGCCGGCAAGGCAGCGCTGAACCAAGGCGCCCCCGAGGGCGCGGCCGTTATCGACTGCGCCGGCAAGGCGATCATTCCCGGCCTGATCGATGGCCGCGTCTTCATCGGTGAGCCGGGCGGCGAGCATCGCGAAACCATTGCGTCGGCAAGTGTCGCGGCAGCGGCCGGCGGCGTCACCTCCATCGTCATGATGCCCGATACCGACCCGGTGATCGACAATGTCGCGTTGGTCGAGTTCGTGCTGCGCACCGCCAAGGACACGGCAAGCGTCAACGTCTTTCCGGCAGCGGCAATCACCAAGGGCCTCGACGGGCGCGAAATGACCGAGTTCGGCCTGCTGCGCGAAGCCGGCGCGGTCGCCTTCACCGATGGCCGCCACACCATATCGAGCGCGCTGGTGATGCGCCGCGCACTGACCTATGCACGCGACTTCGGCGCCACCATCGTGCATGAAACGCAGGATGCCGACCTGGGGTCATCCGGCGTAATGAATGAGGGCCTCTACGCAAGCTGGCTCGGCCTTTCCGGCATTCCGCGCGAAGCCGAATCCATTCCGCTGGAGCGCGATCTTGCGCTAGCGCGGCTGACGCGCGGTTCGTACCATGCGGCAAAGATCTCGACGGCGATGGCGGCAAACGCCGTGACGCGCGCGAAAGCCGATGGTGCAGCCGTCACATCGGGCGTCGCGATCCACAATCTGTCGCTGAATGAAAACGATGTCGGCGAGTACCGCACCTTCTTTCGCCTGACGCCGCCCCTGCGCGCCGAAGAAGATCGGCTGGCGATGATCGAGGCGGTCAGGGACGGCACGATCGACATCATCGTCTCCTCGCACGACCCGCAGGACGTCGACACCAAGCGCCTGCCTTTCGCCGACGCGGCGGCCGGCGCCATAGGGTTGGAGACGCTGCTGGGCGCGGCACTGCGGCTCTACCACAATGGCGACGTGCCGTTGCTCCGGCTGATCGAGACCCTGTCCACGGCTCCGGCAAGACTGTTCGGACTGCCCGGCGGCACGCTGAAGCCGGGTGCTGTCGCCGATCTTGCGCTTGTCGATCTCGACGAACCCTGGATCGTCAGCGAAAGCGGCATTCGTTCGCGCTCGAAAAACACCTGTTTCGAAGGCGCGCGGCTGCAGGGTAAGGTCTTGCAAACGCTGGTTGCGGGCCGCACAGTGTTTTCCGCCTGAGCCGGCAAACGCGCACCGCGCCTGATCCGGTCAAACTGGGGAAATGCGGGGGAAACAATGACTTACAGCCTCATCCCAGCGCTTGTGTTTGGCTATTTGCTTGGCTCGATTCCTTTCGGACTTCTGCTGACGCGAGCGGCCGGCCTTGGTGATGTGCGCAAGATCGGCTCCGGCAATATCGGTGCCACCAATGTCTTGCGCACCGGCAACAAGGGCCTTGCCGCCGCGACGCTGCTGCTCGACGCGCTGAAAGGCACGGCTGCCGTGCTGATATCAGGCCATTTTGCGCCTGAACTGGCGATCTGGGCCGGTCTCGGTGCCTTTCTCGGTCATCTCTTCCCGGTATGGCTCGGGTTCAAGGGCGGCAAGGGCGTCGCCACCTATCTCGGCGTGCTGATCGGCCTGGCCTGGCAGGTGGCGCTGATCTTCGCCGTCGTCTGGCTGGTGGTGGCTTTCCTGTTCCGTTTCTCCTCGCTGGCGGCGCTGACGGCGGCCGTCGTCGTGCCGATCGCGCTCTATGTCCTGAGTACACCGCAAATTGCCGGACTGTTCGTAGTGATGAGTATCATCGTCTTCATCAAGCACAGGGAAAACATTTCCCGCCTGCTTGCCGGCACCGAGGGCAAGATCGGAGCCAAGGGGTGAGCGAGCGCGCCGCCGAGGTGAGCGAGCCGACCGCCGGGCCGCGCCTCAGCGACCGGCAGCGGCTCAGCTGGCTGCGGCTGATTCGCACCCAGAATGTCGGCCCCGCCTCCTTTCGCGACCTGATCAACCGCTTCGGTTCGGCCGAAGTCGCACTGGAAATGCTGCCGGAATTGATGATTTCGGGCGGCGCCAACCGCATTGCCCGCATCCCAGCGATCGCGGAAGCCGAGGCCGAATTGGAAACGGCCCGAAAGGCTGGCGCGCGCTTTGTCGGCATTGGTGAGCCTGACTATCCGCCGCTCTCGCGCAACATGGACCATCCGCCGCCGCTGTTGGCGGTCAAAGGCAATGCCGCCGTCTTCCGGCTGCCGGGGATCGCCATTGTCGGTGCCCGCAACGCATCGCTGGCCGGTATCAAGATGGCGCGCATGCTGGCGGCGGATCTCGGCCGCGACGGCTATGCAATCGTCTCCGGCCTGGCCCGCGGCATCGACACGGCGGCGCATCAGGGCAGTCTGGCGACTGGCACCATCGGCGTTCTGGCCGGAGGCCTCGACCTGCCCTACCCGCCTGAAAATGCCGGCCTGTGTCAGGACATTGCCGAGCGCGGCGCCGTCATCTCGGAAATGCCCTTCGGTTGGCAGCCGCGCGCCCAGGATTTCCCGCGCCGCAACCGCCTTGTCGCGGGTGCGGCCCTTGGGCTGGCGGTGGTCGAGGCAGCGCAACGCTCGGGATCCCTGATCAGCGCCAGGCTTGCCGGCGAAATGGGCCGGCTGGTCTTCGCCGTACCGGGTTCACCGCTCGATCCACGCGCCGCAGGCTGCAACGGCCTGCTCAAGGATGGCGCCACCCTGGTCACCGAGGCATCGGATATTTCCAGGGCGATCGCCCCACTGACCGGCATGCGAGCGCCCGACGTGCCTCCGTTCGAAGAGCCGCCCGACTTCTCGGCCACACCACCGCCCGGTGAAAGCGACCGCGCCCGCGTTATAGAGGCGCTCGGCCCGACCCCCGTGGCGGTCCACGAGAT
>NZ_RZRQ01000720.1:0-754 GCF_003997785.1 Mesorhizobium sp. M7D.F.Ca.US.004.01.2.1
GTCAGGGTCGCGGCCATCTCGACGGCGATTGCGCTCGTCCTCGGTACGCTTTGTTCGGCGGCGGTGTCGCGGACCAAATTCTTCGGCCGCGAAACCATCTCGCTGCTGGTCATCCTGCCGATCGCGCTGCCCGGCATCATCACCGGCATCGCGCTGCGCTCGGCCTTTGCGCTGGCCGATATCCCGTTCTCGTTCTGGACGATCGTGCTTGGCCACGCCACCTTCTGCGTGGTGGTCGTCTACAACAACGCCGTCGCCCGCTTCCGCCGCACCTCCGGCTCGATGATCGAGGCGTCGATGGATCTCGGCGCCGACGGTTTTCAGACCTTCCGCCATGTCGTGCTGCCCAACATCGCGACGGCGCTGCTTGCCGGCGGCATGCTGGCCTTCGCGCTGTCGTTCGACGAGGTCATCGTCACAACCTTCACGGCCGGCCAGCAGCAGACGCTGCCGATCTGGATGCTGGAAGAGCTGATCCGTCCGCGCCAGCGCCCGGTCACCAATGTCGTGGCCATGGTCGTGGTGCTGGTGACGCTGCTGCCGATCCTTGCCGCCTATTACCTCACCCGCGACGGCGACCAGATCGCCGGTTCGGGCAAATAGATCAAAGAGTTCACAAGGGAGAGATGTCCATGGACACCCAGATGCTGATCGGCTCGAAATTCGAGAAGGGCACCGAGACCGAGGAACCGATCCTCAATCCAAAGACCGGGGCGACCATCCTCAACCTGCCCGAGGCCAGCCAGGTACAGAT
>NZ_RZRQ01000721.1:0-749 GCF_003997785.1 Mesorhizobium sp. M7D.F.Ca.US.004.01.2.1
ACGCCGCGCAGCGCTCACGAAGCCTGGGGCTTCCTGCTGACCAGCCGCGGGCTCTACATTCCATTCCCGAACGTCGGCAGTGCCGCGTTTGCCGCAGCCACGGTGGCCGTCATCGCGGCCATCGTGCTGCCGGCCTGGCTGGGCAGGACGTCGCGCCTTGCCCAGCCAATCGGCCAGCGGCGTACCATCCAGTTCGCCGCCGCCGCAGCGGCACTTGCCTGCTCGGCCATCATTCTGGCCCTCGGACGTCTGCCGGATACGCCGCTGCTCGACTTCCCCGCTTTGCAAGGCCTCAATCTGAGAGGCGGCCTGCGTATCCCACCGGAGTTTGCCACCCTCGCGATCGCCATCGCCATCTATGGCGGCTCCTACATCGCGGAGATCGTACGCGGCGGCTTCAAATCTGTCGGCACCGGCCAGGTCGAGGCAGCCCTTTCCCTGGGCCTCAGTCCCTGGCGGGTCTTCACGCTGGTGCGACTGCCGCTGGCGCTGCGCGCCATGCTGCCGATCCTTGCCAACCAGTATGTCTGGCTGATGAAGGCAACAACGATGGGCATCGCGGTGGGCTTCACCGACTTCTTCATGATTGTAGCGCTGACGATCAACCATTCCGGGCAGACCCTCGAAGCAATCGGCATCCTGATGGCGGGCTTCCTCGCCATCAATCTCAGCCTTGCCGCCGTCTTCAACCGCATCAACAAGGCAATTGCCCTCAAGGGCAATCAACTGAGGGGCTGAGAGATGGAGAT
>NZ_RZRQ01000722.1:0-744 GCF_003997785.1 Mesorhizobium sp. M7D.F.Ca.US.004.01.2.1
GCGTTCCCGCGACCCTGCTTGCCCACGCCGCGGAGATCCTGTCGCGCACGCCGGTGCATGCCGGCGGCGAGGATTGCCACACCAAGGAGAGCGGCGCCTACACCGGCTGCATCTCGGCGGAAATGCTCAAGGATGCCGGCGCCAGCCATGTCATCGTCGGCCATTCGGAATGCCGCGAGCAACGCGGCGAGGATGACGCGACGGTCCAGGCCAAGGCCTCCGCCGCCTGGCGCGCCGGGCTTGTGGCCATCATTTGCATTGGCGAGACGCAGCAGCAGCGTGAAGCGGGCGCGACGCTCGACGTGCTGTCGCGGCAGGTCGACGGCTCGGTGCCGCCAAGCGCCACCCCGTCCAACACCATCATTGCCTATGAGCCGGTATGGGCGATCGGCACCGGCCTGACGCCGACCGCCGCCGATGTGGCTGAAGCACACGCACATATCCGCGAAAAGCTCTCGGAAAAGCTCGGCAGCCTTGCGGCGAAGGTGCGCATTCTCTATGGCGGCTCGGTCAAACCCTCCAACGCGGTCGAACTGCTCGGCGTCAGAAATGTCGACGGCGCCCTTGTCGGCGGCGCCAGCCTGAAAGCGGCTGATTTTCTCGCCATCGCCGAGGCTTATCGCAATATTGCTTGAAGACATTTGCCACGCCGGACGGGGCTTCCGGCGCCGGAAATCGTTGCAAAGGGCGGGTTGCTTCCCATATTCCGGCCACGGGCTTGGAAATGCCGTCAAAGCATTGTAT
>NZ_RZRQ01000723.1:0-735 GCF_003997785.1 Mesorhizobium sp. M7D.F.Ca.US.004.01.2.1
ATGCTGCCGCCGCCAAGAAGCTGATGGCGGATGCCGGTCAGGCCGACTTCGAGCATGAACTCATCACTGTCGAGGACGAATGGCAGAAGAACACCGGCGATGCGATCGCCGGCCAGTTGCGCGATGCCGGCATCAAGGTCAAGCGCACGGTGCTGCCGGGTTCGACCTTCTGGAACGACTGGACGAAGTATCCCTATTCCATGACGATTTGGTACATGCGCCCGCTTGGCGTCCAGGTGCTGGCGCTCGGCTATCGCTCGGGCGAGGCCTGGAACGAAACCGCCTATGCCAACCCGGATTTCGACGCCAAGCTCAAGCAGGCGCTTTCGCTGGCCGATCCCGCCAAGCGCAAGGAGGTGATGAAGGACGTCGAGCAGATCCTCCAGGATTCCGGCGTCATCATCCAGCCCTTCTGGCAGAAGCTCTACTGCCACATGAACAAGAAGGTAAAGAACTACGGAATGCACCAGACCTACGAGATGGACTTCCAGAGCGTCTGGCTCGACGCCTGATATAATTCCCGAGACTTGCAAGAAAACGCTGCCGGCGCCCATCACAAAAGGTGCCGGCGGCCCGTGAAACACTGGCAGCAATTCGCGCAGGCAGCAAAATGTCCGACGACGAGATCATCCTTTCCGAACTTTCCGACGACGAGTTGGTGCAGCAGATGCACGACGATCTCTATGACGGGCTGAAGGAAGAGATCGAGGAAGGCACCAACATCCTGCTCGAGCG
>NZ_RZRQ01000724.1:0-734 GCF_003997785.1 Mesorhizobium sp. M7D.F.Ca.US.004.01.2.1
GCCATGCGCCGGCGCCCAGTATTGCCAGCTGCAGCATCATGCGCAGCGCCCGCGACGCCGCGCTGAAGATCGCGTTGGCGCTCGATGAACGGTCATGCAGGGTGAGCGCTTCCGCGACGTGCCTGCCCCACACCTCGGCGGCGGCCCGCACCATGCCCATGGCGCGCAGCGTTTCGGCATTGCGGGCAAAGGCCTGCTCCGCCTGGCTCGCGGCGGCCGAGCGTTCCGCCGACAGGGCATCGTTCCTGCCAATGGCAAGCTGATTGGCCACGACCAGAAGAAACAAAAGCACCGCGCCGGCGAGCGTCAGCCAGAACAGAACAGGATGGATGAGATAGAGCAGGGCGAGAAAGACAGGAGCAAAGGGCAGGTCGAACAGCACCGCCACGCCGCGCGACCTGATGAAGGCGCAGACCGAGGCCAGGTCGCGCAGCGGCGACAGGCCGCCGCCGGCATATTTGGCGCCAAGCGAGACGGCGAATGTCGTCGCCCCCAGTTTCTGATCGACCGTAGCGGCGACGCGCTGCGTGTAAATGGCGCGGACTGCGTCCAGCAAGCCGAGGAAGGCGAGCGCGACAACCGCCATGGCCGACAAATAAAGCAGCGTCTCGATGCTGGAGGATGGCAGCACGCGATCATACACCTGCAGCAGATAGAGCGGGATCACCAAAAGCAGGATGTTGATCAGCAGCGAGAAGACGCCGATATCGGCAATGGCGCGCATGAACACCGAC
>NZ_RZRQ01000725.1:0-730 GCF_003997785.1 Mesorhizobium sp. M7D.F.Ca.US.004.01.2.1
AACAACAACCTCAGCGGTACCTTCCTCCTCGAGAGTATCGACCACCTTTGCTTCGCTGATGCCGATGAAGGTGAGTTGCAGCGTCTCCTCGCGATCCCGGCGTCCGGCAATCGCTCGCTCGAAGGTATCAAGCACTTCCGGCCCGACAAGGCGCTTCAACGTCTGGATGTCACTGTCCGCATAGGCCCGCAGGATAATTTCATAGGCTGTCTTGGCGCCAGCCAGAAACGCGGCGACGTCGAAATCCGGTTCGATCTTTCGAATCCCATCCAAGGAGGTGTCGGCGGAGGGCGTGCGTTCGTCATTGCCGGTCAGTTGGTCCGCCGGCGCATCGTCCCGTTTGGCCTTGTCGTTGCCTGGGCGCGGCTGAGTTTGGCCCCAACTGCTCAGCAATGCCCAATAAAACGCGATGATCCCCACGAGCAGGATGTGGTTGTTTGGATCTGTGGTTTCGTTCATGACGTTCTCCCGACAAGATGTCGACGCGACAGCAGGCGTTGATTTGGAACAGGAGGCGAAGCTAGACAATGCGCGGCAGCTTCTCCCACTGATGGAAGGGCGGCGGCGATGGCAGTTGCCATTCGAGCGTGGTCGCCCCTTCGCCCCATGGATTGGCGCTGGCCTGGCGTCTGCGGCTGAAAGCTTCCGCCACCGTGATGAAGAAGACGACAAGTCCGGCCGTTGATATGTAGGACCCGATCGACGACACGAAATTCCAGCCGGCGAAAGC
>NZ_RZRQ01000726.1:0-720 GCF_003997785.1 Mesorhizobium sp. M7D.F.Ca.US.004.01.2.1
GCGAGGCGCTGTCGCGTTCCTGATTGTGACAGCCGCCAACTGTTGAAGACGATTCCTCAGCAAAACGCCGGTGGTGGCGAAAAGCCGGCTTAAGTCACCCGCTGCGCGTGATCGGCAAGCACTTCATCGATCACATGCCGGGATTTTTCAACCTCGACCGGGTTGACGTCTATCTGTCCGGCGACCGTGATCAGCGCCTTCCACAGCGTCCAGCCACGACCGCGCGCCCACATCGCCTCATTGGCCGGAAGGTCGGCACGAAACGCCTCCCGGCTTTTGCCTTCAAACAATGTCCAGGCAATCGCCAGATCGCAGGCGGGATCGCCGACGCCGGAGGTTCCGAAGTCGATAACCGCGCTCAACCGGCCTTGCCCGACCAACAAATTTCCCCAACTGACGTCACCGTGGAACCAGACCGGCGCGCCGTGCCATGGCGCAGCAAGTGCTGCTTCCCACACCGCGCTGGCGGCGTCCGTATCGATCTTGCCGTCGAGGGCTGCGATCGCTTGCCGGGCTTCGCCATCGTAGACGCTCAGTGGTCCGCCGCGAAAGAAATTGTGCTGTCCCGGCGCCGGTCCCCCTGTCGCATCGATCCGCTGCAAGGCGACCAGGAACGCGGCAAGGTCGGTCGCAAATTGCGACAGGCTGGCGATCCGATCGCGCTTTGCCGTCTCGCCTTCGATCCAGCCATAAACTGACCAAGGCCAGGGATAGGTTCCA
>NZ_RZRQ01000727.1:0-700 GCF_003997785.1 Mesorhizobium sp. M7D.F.Ca.US.004.01.2.1
CTGGTGAAATCCGGCCGATCGCCTGCACTGCCGCCTCAGGTTCGAGGATTTCGCGAACCTTCAGGCTGTGCATGTACTCGCTGAAGTCCACATGCCTCACCATGAAGGAACGATTGGCCACCTTGACCACCAGCCCTTCGCCTTCAAGGCGCTGAAGCGCTTCACGCATCGGTGTGCGCGATACGCCGAGAGCCTCGGAGAGCTTGCCTTCGACGATCACTTCACCGCCGCGCAGTCGACTGGAGTGAATGGCTTCCGAGACCGCTCGATAGGCGATCTGTGACAGGTTGTAATTGGTTTTGGTCACGCGGGACGGGACGTCCGCTTCGTTCTCGTTTCGCCGCACGACTTGGGATCGCGTCCTATCGGCGTTGCTTTTGCTTTCTACCAAAACGTCCTCGATCTTTTCTCGTTCAATGCGTGGCCTTCGACGCGTATATCGATCTGCTTCGTTCCAAGTATTGCCCGGTCTTTGCCGGGCCAACAAGTACACGGTCCTTTATTATGGGGTTGCCGCGCAAGATCGTGGTTACCGGCCAGCCGGTGACGACCATCCCCTCAAAGGGCGTGTAGTCGCAACCATGATGCAAATCCGTCTGGTGGATGGTCCTGCACAGGTGCGGATCCCAAAGCACGATATCAGCGTCCGAACCGATTGCGATTGTACCTTTGCGCGGGTACAGACCGTAGGTCTTGGCAT
>NZ_RZRQ01000728.1:0-699 GCF_003997785.1 Mesorhizobium sp. M7D.F.Ca.US.004.01.2.1
GTCTCGGCCCACCCAGTCGAGGATCTGGGCAATCCGGGATTTCTTGCCTTCGCGTTCCTGCGAGCGCAGCGTCGCGTAGGTCGTGAACAGGATGCCCTCGGCAAGGCGGATCGGCGTGCCCTGCCGATAGCGCGACAGCGGCTGGACGACAAGTTTTTCTTGGCCAAGTGCTGCCCAATCTCGCTGAGCGTCCTCAAGCAATTTGTCCGACTTGGAAATCCAGATCGCACGGCGGCGCCCCTGCAGCCAATTGTCGAGGATGATGCCTGCGACTTGCCGTCCCTTGCCGCAGCCGGTTCCATCGCCCAAAAACCATCCACGGCGGAAGCGGACAGCGTTCGCAGCCCCTTCTGGCGCGGCCGAGACGGCATCGCAGGTGTCGTCAACCGTCCAGGTGCCGGCGAGATGGCCGCAATGGGCTTCGCCGGCATAGATGACGCTTTCGAGCTGGGCGTCCGACAGCAGGCCCTCGTCGATGATCGCATCAGGAAGAAGCGGCCGATAGGAAGGTTTTGGCGGCGCGATGGCGGCCATGGCGGCTGACTGCACGAGCGGCGTCGGATGCGGCTTTGCGCGGGGAATGTCGATCGACTGGAGCGCGTAGGGTTCGTAGATCGTGTCGGTGAGCCGGCCGCCGTCCTCCGGCATCCAGTCGCGCAGCTGATAGGCGAGGGGAACAGCCGGGGTGGTGCTCGCGAT
>NZ_RZRQ01000729.1:0-697 GCF_003997785.1 Mesorhizobium sp. M7D.F.Ca.US.004.01.2.1
ACGAGATTGAGCGAGCGGCAAAGCACAAGCTACCCGCCCTCATTCGGGATGAAGATCTGCATGGCATCTTGCATTCCCACACGATCGCATCCGATGGCACCGAAACGCTTGAGGCAATGGCCGAGGCCACGCGCAGGCGCGGCTTCGAATACTTTGGTGTCGCCGATCATTCGCAGTCCGCTCACTACGCAGGCGGCCTCACACTACCGGAGATTGCTGAACAGCACCGCGAAGCTGACCAGCTGAACAAGGCATACAATGGAAAATTTCGCATCCTGAAGGGCATCGAAGCGGACATCCTGGCGGATGGCACGCTCGATTACCCGAATGATATCTTGGAGACGTTCGATTTCGTCGTCGCGAGCGTGCACAGCCGCTTCAAGTTGCCAAAGAAGGAACAGACGGAGCGTATCATCGAGGCGATCGGAAATCCTCGGACGACAATCATCGGGCACATGACCGGTCGCCAGCTGTTGCGCCGGCCCGGTTATGATCTCGACATCGACAAAGTCCTCAAAGCGTGTGCGAAACACGGCGTCGCTGTCGAAATCAACGCTCATCCGTGGCGACTCGATCTCGACTGGCGCTGGCATCAAAAGGCACTCGATCAGGGCTGCATCTTCAGCATCAATCCGGACGCTCATTCAATCCGCGAGCTCGACCACGTGCATTGGGGTGTCGAGATGGCGCGCAAGGG
>NZ_RZRQ01000072.1:0-22304 GCF_003997785.1 Mesorhizobium sp. M7D.F.Ca.US.004.01.2.1
GGCGCGGCGCGCTGCATGTCGGCGGCGTCGAGGACAATGCTGCCGTCGACCGCATGGCGGCGGAGATGCAGGCGCTGGTGCCCAGCGTGCGGCGCCTGTCGGCTACGGAAGTCACCGCACTGGTGCCGGTCATCGCCACGGCAACCACCTGCGGCGGCGTGCATGAACCCGGCGCGCTGGATGTCGACACGGCAAAAATGCTGGCGGCTTCAGCCTCGGCAGCGAAGGCCGGCGGCGGCATCATCCGCACCGGCGAGGAAGTGCTGGAGATTTCCCGCGTCGCAAACGGCTTCTACATCACCACCAATACCGGCGCCTATCAGGCCGACATCGTCGTCAACGCCGCCGGCGCCTGGGTCGATGTCGTCGCCGGACTGGCCGGTCTCTCCGCCCTCGGCTTCCGGCCCAAGCGCCGCACCGCCTTCCTGTTCGATCCGCCCGCCGGCACGGACATCAGCGCCTGGCCGCTGGTGGTCGACCTGCACGAACAATTCTACTTCAAGCCGGATGCCGGCAGGCTGATCGGCTCGCTCGCCGACGAAACCGATTCCGAACCCTGCGACGCCTATCCGGAAGACATCGACGTCGCCATCGCAGTCGACCGCATCGAACAGGCGACATCGCTGCGCATCGACCGTCCGTCGACGCCCTGGGCGGGCCTGCGCACCTTTTCGCCCGACCGCACGCCGGTCGTCGGTTTCGACCCGCGGCTGCCCGGCTTCTTCTGGCTCGGCGGTCAGGGCGGCTACGGTTTCCAGGTGTCGCTGACGCTCGCGCGGCTGGGTTCGGCGCTGTTGCGCGGCCAGCCCCTGCCCGACGATCTCGCGGCACGCGGCGTCACTTCTGCGGCGCTAGCTCCCGATCGCTTCATCACCGCGGCGGCGACGCCATGAAATTCACCGGCCTGCCCTTCCCTCAACCATAAAGTGTCATCAGGAGCGTTTGCGATGAAATCCACCGTTCTGCGCGCAGTCCTTACCTCGTCCCTGCTGGCCTCGTCCGTCCTTCTCGGCGGACAGGCCTACGCCAAAACCCTGGTCTATTGCTCGGAAGCCAATCCCGAGACCTTCAACCCGGCGATCGGCATCGCCGATTCCACCATGGACGCCGCCGCCAAGACGATTTTCAACCGGCTGGTCGAGTTCAAGCCTGGCACGACAGAAGTCGGTCCGGCGCTGGCCGAAAGCTGGGATGTCTCAGCCGATGGCAAGACCTACACCTTCCATCTCAGGCACGGCGTGAAATTCCAGTCGAACGACCATTTCACGCCCTCGCGCGATTTCAACGCCGACGACGTGCTCTACACCTTCAACCGTCAGCGAGACGCCAACAATCCCTACCACAAGCTCGGCGGCGGCGCTTACGAGTACTTCAATGCGCTGGGCATGGGCACGCTGATCGAAAAGGTCGACAAGGTCGACGATTACACGGTGCGCTTCACCCTGACAGCGGCCAACGTCACCTTCCTGCCCGGCATTGCGCTCGACTATCTCTCCATCCTGTCGCTGGAGCAGACCGAGAAGATGGTGGCCGCCGGCACGCCGGAACTGATCGACTCTGAACCGGTCGGCACCGGCCCGTTCGTGCTGCAGGCTTATGTCCCTGACAGCCAAGTCCGCTACGCCGCCAACAAGGACTACTGGCGCGGCGCACCGAAGATCGACACGCTGGTCTTCGCCATCACGCCCGAGCCGACCACGCGCGTCGAGCGCCTCAAGGCCAATGAGTGCCAGGTCGCCGCCCCGCCGCCGCCAAGCGCCGTCGCCGATTTGCGCACCGACCCCAACATCACCGTGCTCGACCTCAAGGGCCAGAACATCGGCATTCTCGGCTTCAATGTCGAGCACCAGCCGCTTGGCGATGTCCGTGTGCGCATGGCGCTGGCCAAGGCCATCGACCGCAAGGCGATCGTCGACGCCGTCTATGCCGGCGCCGGCACGGTGGCCGGCAGCGTCGTGCCGCCGGCGCAGATCGGCGCCGTCACCGACGCCGGCATCGACTATGATCCGGACGGCGCCAAGAAACTGCTGAAGGAAGCCGGCCACGAGAGCGACCTGAAAATCAGCCTGTGGGCGATGCCGGTGTCGCGACCCTACAACCCCAACGCCAAGCGTATGGCCGAGATGATCCAGGCCGACTGGGCAAAAGTCGGCGTCAAGGCCGAGATCGTCAGCTTCGAATGGGGCGAATACCTCAAGCGCACCGCGGCGGGAGAGCAGGACGCCTACCTGCTTGGTGGTAGCAGTGACAATGGCGACCCCGACAACATGCTGAGCTATCTGCTCTCCTGCGACGGCGTGAAGGGCGGTTCCAACCGCTCGCGCTGGTGCGATCCGGCCTTCGAGAAGCTGCTGCAGGACGGCCGCGTCGCCGCCGACCCCAAGCAACGCGCCGACATCTACGCCAGGGCGCAGGCGATCCTCAAAATCGAGGTGCCGGTGGCGCCGATCGCCCATTCGGTGGTGGCGATCCCGATCCGCAAGGGCGTGCTCAACTACGTGCTCGACCCCTTCGGCCGGCAGAACTTTGCTGCGGTCGATATGGCGGAGTGAAGCTTGGCGACCCAGCCCTCGGGCTCGACCCGAGGGTGCACCAACATGTATAAAACCAGCGATTTAGAGGCGAAAGCAGAATCCATGCGTGAAGACCTGAACGCCCTCCTCAAGACCTATCTCACCGACGGCGCGGTGGGCGCCTCGCTTGCCTACGCGCTGAACGGCGCGACGCCAACCGCCGTCACCGCCGGCCTCGCCGATCGGGAACATGACGTTGCCGTCTCGCCCGACCGGCTGTTCAAGATCGGCAGTTGCACCAAGACCTTCGTTGCCGCCGCCCTGGTCAAGCTCGCCCAGGACGGCAAGCTCGATCTCGGTGCGCCGATCGCCTCCTGGTTTCCCGACCTGCCGGGCGCCGGTGCCATTTCGGTGCGCCAGCTGATCAACCACCGCAGCGGCCTGCCGGAGTTCGAATATTACATTCCGATGGACCCAAGCCGGCAATGGACGCCGCAGCAGCTGGTCGACATCGCCTTCGCCTCCGACAAGCAGAAAGCGCCAGGCGGACCCGCCGTCTACAACAACACCGGCTATGTGCTGGCCGGCATGGTGATCGAGGCCGTCTCTGGCCAGTCGCTGGGCGGCTATGTCAGAAGCGCGGTGCTGCAGCCGCTCGGCCTGGAGAATACCTGGTCGCCGGCCACCGAAGCCTTCCCGGAAAAATCGATGGTGCGCGGCTACTACCACCGGCCGCCACCGGCGGCGAACGCGCCCACCGACATCGCCTCGGGCGGCGAGATGTGGCGCATGGACGGCGTGCTGCCCTACTCCGATGCGTTGCAGGATTCTTCGGATTCCTTCCCGTTCGGCGCCGCCTATGGCTGCGGCGACATGGTGTCGACGCCGTCCGACATGGTGAGCTTCATACGCGGCCTGTTCTCCGGCAAACTGCTGTCGCCGCCATTCTTCTCCGGGATGTTCGAACACCGCGTGCCGGCAAGTTTCCCCGGCACACGCATGCGCGAAACGGGCGCCGGCATGTTCCAGAGCGCCTACGCCGACCGCGCCTTCCACGGCCACCAGGGCAGCATCCCCGGCTACGTCGCCGTCATGCTGCACGATCCGGAGTCGAGCCTGACCATCGCCATGACCAGCAATGTCGGCTCCGGCAACCGGCTGTCCTTCCAGGCGAGTGGGCTGCATCCGGTAGTCGACAAGGCGATCCAGATCATTCTGGGGTGAAGGGTGTTCTGCGCCGCGGGCCGTCGCATGATGCGCTACCCCGCGACAGACGATCAACTCGCGGCGAGATGATGGAACGGCTCGCCGAGATATGAGACGGTATCCCAGGCCCGTCACTGGAGATGCCGCCATGAAACCCACGCTGCCACTACTGCTGAGCCTCAATGGCGGCTATGTCGATACGGCGGGGTTCCTGGCGCTGCAAGGCCTGTTCACCGCGCATGTGACGGGAAATTTCGTCACGCTGGGCGCCTCGCTGGTGCTCGGCATTTCGGGTGTTCTGGCAAAGCTGCTGGCATTGCCGGTCTTCTGCGTCGTCGTCATCCTGACCCGGCTCGCCGGTGAGCGCTTGCGCAGACGGGGGCTGCCGGCGCTCGGGGTCCTGCTGGCGGCCAAACTGGCGCTGCTCGTCATTGGTGCTGCGCTGGCGATCCGCTTTGGTCCCTTCGCCAGTGGCGACGGCGCGGCCGCGATTGTCACCGGCATGGCGCTGGTCGCCGCGATGGCGATCCAGAATGCGGTGCACCGTGTCCATCTCGCGGCCGCACCGCCATCGACACTGATGACCGGCACCACCACCCAGATCATGCTCGACATTGGTGATCTCATCGGCGGCGTGGCTCCGGAGACCCGCCCTGCCCTGATCGCCCGCCTGCGGCGCATGGCACTGGCGGTCGCCGTGTTCGCGGTAGGCTGCGCCGCCGCTGCACTTGGCTTTGCGTTCGCCAATGTATGGTGCTTCGTCATTCCACCGGTGATTGCGCTCTTCGCCCTGCTGCTGCGACTTTCGGCGCCCGACGAGGAAACCAAGTAGGCCGCCCCCTCAGTCTTCGTCCGTCCAGATCAGCCGCAGCAACCGAAGCAGCGTCGCCCGCTCCTTTTTTGTCAGCCTGTGGAGGAACCGGTCCTCGTGCCGGCGAACCTGTTGCCGCCATCCCGGCATGGCCTCCCTGGCCGCCTGCGTCAGGGCGAGCACCTGCACGCGTCCGTCTTCGGCATGATCGTCGCGCTCAACCAGTCCGCGTTCTTCCAGTTCGGCGAGCAGCGGCGCCATGTTGGCGCTCCTCATGCCGAGCAGGCGGCACAGCTCCGCGGCGCGGATGCCGGGCTTCTCGTCGATCAGCGCCAGCATGGCGTAGGTGACCGGGCGCAGCGCCGCGTCAGTCATCTCGACGGCGAAATCATTCAAGGCCAAGGCTGAGGCGCGCCTCAGATTATAACCGATCTGCGCGTCGAGCGCGTCTTCGGGACTGGTGCGGAGCCGGGTCTTTTCCATGCTTCAACCGATCGCCACGAACATCCCCTCTTGTCAAGCAAAAAAGACTATGCGACATAGCAAATACGATAGCTATGCTACATAGCAATTTGTCAGACGGAACGAGAGGACCTGACCATGACCGAAGAGACCGTTGCCTTCGATGTCGAGAACGGCATTGCCTGGGTGCGCTTCAACCGGCCGGACAAGCGCAATTGCATGAACCCGGCGCTCAACCGGCGCATGATGGAGGTTCTCGACGAGCTTGAGTTCCGCGACGATGTCGGCGTGCTGGTGTTGTCCGGCGAAGGCAGCGCCTGGTCGGCGGGCATGGACCTCAAGGAGTACTTTCGCGAGACCGAGGCCAAGGGTCTCGGCGCCATCCGCAAGGCGCAGTCCGAAGCGTATGGCTGGTGGCGGCGCCTGCGCTGGTACGGCAAGCCGACCATCGCCATGGTCAATGGCTGGTGTTTCGGCGGCGGCTACGGCCCGCTCTTCGCCTGCGACCTCGCCTTCGCCGCCGACGAGGCGCAATTCGCTCTATCCGAGATCAACTGGGGCATCCTGCCCGGCGGCGGCGCCACCAAGGTGGTAGTCGACCTCCTGTCGATGCGCGATGCCATGTATCATGCGCTGACCGGCGAACTCATCGACGGCAGGAAGGCCGCCGCCTGGAAGCTGGTCAATGAAAGCCTGCCGCTGGCGGATCTGAAGGCGCGCGTCACCGAGGTCGCTGCCATCCTGCTGAAGAAGAATCCGATTGCGCTGAAGGCGACCAAGGACGCCATCCGCCGCGTCGCCGAGATGACCTACGACAATGCCGAGGATTATCTGGTGCGGGCGCAGGAGGCCGCCAATTCCTACGACAATGACGGCCGCAAGGAAGGCATCCGCCAGTTTATCGACGAGAAGAGCTACAAGCCCGGCCTTGCCGCCTACGACAAGGCAAGGTGACCGTGCAAGCATAAGGCAATCCTGGGGAGGAGCTGCAGATGCCGGCCTGGACGACATCGGATCCCGTGGCCCTGCACGCCAGGACGCAGCCGGATCGTATCGCTTGTGTCGACCTGGCAACCGGCCGCCGGTGGACCTATGCCGCGCTCGACGAGGCCATTCAGCGCGCTGTCGGCGTGCTTGAAACCGGCCATGGCATCGAGCCGGGGCAGCGCATCGCCACGCTTGCCCGCAACAGCGCAGACTTGGCTGTCCTGCAGCAGGCAGCGATGCGGCTCGGCGCCATTTTCGTGCCGCTCAACTGGCGGCTCGCCAGTGCCGAGAAGCAGGCGATCCTGGCCGATTGCGATCCGGTGCTGCTGTTGCATGACACCGCCCTTGAAATGGCGCCGCCCAAGGGCTGCATGTCAATCGAAGTCGCGGCCTTCACGGCGGCAGTCGAGGCACAGGTTCAGGCACCGCGCCGGTCCTTGCCGGCCAGCGATGCGCCTTCGATCATCCTCTACACTTCGGGCACATCAGGCCGGCCGAAAGGGGTCATCGTCACCGAACGCAATGCGTTGGCCACTGCGGTCAATTTCGGCGTACTGGGACGCGTTGGCAACGCCAGCGTCTTCCTCTGCGACGCGCCGATGTTCCATGTCATCGGCCTCATCACCAGCTTGCGTCCGCCGCTGTTGCAAGGCGGCACGGTGCTGATCTCGCCCGGCTTCGACGCCGGCGTCACCAATCGTCGTCTGGCTGATCCCGCGCTCGGGGTCACCCATTATTTCTGCGTACCGCAGATGGCCAGGATGCTGCGCGACCATCCAGATTTTGCGCCTTCGAATTGGACCGCGCTGACCGCCATCTTCACTGGCGGCGCGCCCAATCCGGCCGCAAACATCCACTGGTGGCTGGCACAGGGTGTGCGCATGGTCGACGGCTTCGGCATGACCGAAGCCGGCACCGTGCTCGGCATGCCCATCGAGGCCGACCGCATCGCCAGCAAGGCAGGCTCGGCGGGCCTTGCGGCGCCGACCATCGGGCTGCGCATCGTCGACGACGCTGGCCGCGATGTCGCTACCGGGGAACCAGGCGAGATATGGCTGTCCGGCCCCAGCATCACACCTGGCTACTGGAACCGGCCGGAAGAGACCGCGCGGGCCTTCACCGCCGATGGCTGGTTCCGCACCGGCGACATCGCCAGGCAGGATGAGGAAGGCTTCGTCACCCTTGTCGACCGCCGCAAGGACATGTTCATCTCGGGCGGCGAGAACGTCTATCCCTCAGAAATCGAGATGGCGCTGCTCGATCATCCCGACATCGCCGAAGCAGCCGTGATCGGCGTCGCCGACGCGCGCTGGGGTGAAGTCGGGCGCGCCTTTGTCGTGGTCAGAACCGGCTGTGTTGTCGATCCAGCTGATCTCGCAAGCCACTGCGGCGCCCGCATCGCCCGTTACAAGGTGCCGAAGGAATTCCTGCTCACCGATGCGCTGCCGCGCACCGCATCCGGCAAGATCCAGAAACACATCTTGCGCAGCTGGACAGCACCGGTCGGCGGGCAGGACTGAGGCGCCGTTCAGACCGCAGGCGCACCGCGAAAAATCGCCACGGCAGCAGCGACGATTTCCGCATTGTCCTTCGCCGTCGTTCCATCGGCGAGCGTCTTGCCGTCTTCCAGCCCAACCCGCGTCGACCACCGCTTTTGATGGGCAAGCGCGACGAAGGGCCAGATGGTGGCGTCGACGCCATGCAGCAGGATCGGCCGCCGTACCCCGGCGCGTTCGAGCACGGCGGCGATGCCGTGCGCCTCGTCAAGTGCTGCCGACAGGTCTGGGATGTCGATCTCGATCAGGATGCGCAGCACCCGGTCGTGGTCGGCAAGGCCGACGAAGCGTTCGGCGTCGGCGACCGTGGCAAGCCCGGCCTCGATGCCGACACCACGCTGGCGCAGCAGCACCATCACGGCGGGCGCATCCGCTTCCGACGGATTGACCGAGGCGTAGTCGGGTAGCTCCCGCCAGTCGGCGATCGCAGCGCGGGTCCGCTCGACATCGTTCTCGATCCAGGCGCCCGTCGACACGCCAACCAGCGTCCCCGGACAGGCCTGGCGTACCGCCCGCACGGTAGCACTGACGGCGGCCAGGCTTTCGCGCCCATCCGCGCCGCGCGGGTGGATGTGCAGTTCGGCGGCACCCGCGGTGACGCAGGCGGCGGCATCGCTGGCCATCGTCTCGGCGGCCAGCGGCAACTGGGGATGAAAATCGCGCGAACGTGCGCCGTTGATGCAGGCCTGGACGATCATCGGTCTCACCTCCGACAGGGAGGCACAGTCTAGCCGCGCGGCACGGCATGGCAAAGAGTTGGGCCGCGTCTCTCCTGACAGCGCATCACTGCCGTACCTTCCTTCTGTGGCATTTGAATAAAAGCCGCCTGTGGATATTTACCCGGCGTTCCCTCGCCTCCGGCAAGGTATTTTAGGGTGGGATAATGGAGAGACCATTGACCAGCGATTTTTCAGCCGCCCGCATCCACCTCGAACGCGCCTATCACTATCTGCAAGGCAATGACGAGACGAGCCGCACGGCCTGTGACGCCCTCGATCTGTTGATCGAAACAGTGGCGGAAGCGCAGCACAGGCCATCCGATTCTGGAGTGCTGGAGTTTCCGCAATCAACGGCGCGGCGAACCGGATAGAACATGTTGAGATTCAGGTCAGGCCAACCGGCCCGGCCTGAATCTCGATACATCCGGAATCACGATGCCTTACGGGCCGTCTCTGCCCCTGCCGCGCGCACGACAATTTGCTCCAGCGGCTCCGGCCGGTGCAGCAAAAACCCCTGGCCGAAGGCGACGCCCATGTCGCTCAACATCGCCAGCGTGTCCTGCCGTTCGATCTTCTCGCCGACCACGTCGCAGCCGAGGCTGCGGGCGATGCTGGTGATGGCCAGCACGATCTCGCGGTCGAAGCGGCTTTGCGTGATGTGCTCGATGAAGGAACCGTCGATCTTGATCGTGTCGACGGGAAAGCGCCTGAGATACTCGAACGAGCTCATGCCGGCGCCGAAATCGTCGAGGCTGACCCGGCAGTGCCGCTCGCGCGCCTTGCGCACGAATTGTTCGGCGGCGTCGAAATTGGTGACCGCGGCGGTTTCGGTGATCTCGAAGCCGATGCCCGAATGCGGCGCCCCGGTCTCTTCGATGACACTGTCGACGAAGTCCCACAGCTGCGGATCGCTCAGCGTCTGCGCCGACAGGTTGAAGCCGAGCGTCAATGCACCCGAGCGCAAGGCAGCACCATGCCGCGACAGCGCGGTGCGGATGATCCAGCGGTCGAGCCGCGACGCGATACCAAAGCGCTCGGCCACCGGAATGAACTCGCCAGGCGGCACCAGCCGGCCGTTGCGTGCGACGAGCCTGGCCAGCACTTCGACATGGCGGCTTTCCTGCCAGGGCCGGCCCAGCAGATGGATTTCCTGGCCGAACAGTTTCAGCCGCCCGTCTTCCATGGCATCGACGGTGTCGGCGGCGACACGCGCCGCGTTCAGCCCGCCGGAACCCGATGCCGTCTCGGTGGAGAAGACGGCAAAACGGTTGCGCCCGGCGGCCTTGGCTGCGTAGCAGGCGTCGTCGGCGCAGGCCAGCGCGTCAGCCACCGTCGTGTTGGCGTCATCAACGAAGGCGATGCCGATCGAAGCCGCCAGCTTGCGTGTCGACGCGGCCGCGCCGAGATCGGCCTCGCGCACCGCGCCAAGCACCGCAGCGGCGATCCTCTCGGCCTGTGCGGCATCGCAATGCGGCACCAGCAGCGCGAATTCGTCGCCACCCAGCCGCGCCGCGTGTGCTGCCGGCGGCAGGCAGGCGCGGATGCCGGCGGCAACGCTCTTCAGCGCCAGGTCGCCGGCAGCGTGGCCGGCAAAATCGTTGAGCGCCTTGAAGTAATCAAGATCGACATAGAACACAGCCAGCGGCGCACCCGCCGCGATATGGTCAGCGAGCAGCCGATCGAAGGCGGAGCGATTGTACAGGCCGGTCAGCGCATCGTGACGGGCGGCATAGGCTAGCTCCTGCTCACGCAGTTTTTCCTCGGTGATGTCGCGCACCGTGCCAAGAACCTGGCCAGCCGCACCGGCAATGGCGATAAAGCGCACCAGAGATTCGACATGGCGTATCTCGCCGTCGCGCTTGATGATGCGGTATTGCGAAGCGGTAACTCGGTCCGAGCCGGGTGTCGGCAAATGCGCCTGCTCGGTGACTTCCCTGTCGTCGGGGTGCAGGAAAGTATGCCATAGGTCGGCGGTTACCTCGTCGGTATCGGCGACGAGGCCGAATATGTCTCTGGTGCGGGAGTCCCAATAGCTCTTGTTGGTGGCGATGTCGTAGTGCCAGATGCCGGTGCCACTGGCGGCGAGTGCCAGCCGGAAGCGCACATTGACCTGCTCGAGCTCGGCTTCGGCGGCCTTCTGCTTGGTGATGTCGGTCTGCACGCCCATCAGCCTGAGCGGCTTTCCGGAAGCGTCACGCTCGACGATGCCGCCGCGATCGAGCACCCACACCCAGTGGCCCTGCTTGTGCTTCAGCCTGAGCTCGGTCTCGATGGCATCCGTCTGTCCGGCAATGTGGCGGTCGCCGCTGGCCAGCGCCCGTTCGCGATCATCGGGATGGGTCAGCTGCAGCCACAGGTCGCTGGCGTTGGCAAGTTCGCCTTCATCATAGCCCAGCATCCGCGCCCAGGTCGCGGAATAGAAGCAGTCGCCGGTCGCAAGATCCCAATCCCAGACGCCAAGATGGGCGCGTTCCAGGGCCTTCGCCCAGAACGTTCCATTGCGATTTTTCTTGTCCTGACGCGCCATCGTCTGTTTCGCTCATTCCCCCGCCACGCGGCAATCTGCAGCAAAACCAGAGAAGAAACAGTTACCGTTGGAAGGCCGGCCGAGAGTGGCGACCCGGCATTGCCAGATTATGGGCAGCCCGGCCTGTAGAGTTCACCATCAAGTACCATGGGCTCTCCGACAAAACCGATGCTGAATCTTTCGTCGTCGGTACTGCCGATGACGAAACGCGGCGCCTCGCCCGGACGCGCGCTCTCGTAGCGAAGCCGTTGGTTGAAGCCATCGCTTCGCGACCAGCTCATTTCATGCGGCAAGCCCGGCCCGTCATCGACTATGACCTTCCAGCCCGGATGATTTTCACTCATGTAGCACTGCCCGGCAACGGCCGGGGCAGGTAAAAGCAACAGGAGGGCGAGCGCCGTTTTCATCGACAGCTTTCTGGAGGCAAAGTGTTGCAAAATGCTGAGCGGCACTTGAACCGCTGCTTGGTCACGGTGTTCACCGCTCGCTTCCGGCGCGAGTCGGATAGCCTAGGTCCTGTCGCCTTTCGATTGGCCGGCAAGAACCGGAGTTTTGCACCCGCCTGATCGTCCTACTGCTTGCTCCAGGTCACCGGCCAATCCGGTGATCTCTCCGTGCAAACACAAGAGGACCTCCCAATGACCAAGCAAGAAGACAACAAGGCCGTCGTCGTTAGATGGTTCACCGACTTCTGGGGTGAAACCTGCGATCTGTCCGTCGTCGACGACATCGCAGCACCCGACATGCTGCTGAAATACTCGCTGCACGAGCCGCGCCGCGGCCGCGACGACATCAAGGCCTTCATGACCGACTTCCGCAACGCCTTCCCGGACCTCAACTTCTGGGCCACGGCCGACCTGATTGCCGAGGGCGACTATGTCGTCGGCCAGTGGGAGGGCGGCGGCACGCATACCGGCCCCGCCTTCGGCGATTTCCTCGCCGGCTCGCTGCCGGCTGCCACCGGCCGCACCATGCGCTTTACCGGCACCACTGTGCTGAAGGTGGTCAACGGCAGGATCGTCGAGGAGATCGGGCTCGATGACGGCGTCGCCGCCCTCACCCAGCTCGGCCTGATCAAAGCCGCCTGATCGAGCCGCATGATGGAAAGGGGCCATCGCCACCAGGCGATGGCCCTCCCTCTCTCAATCGTAGCCGAAACCCGACGACAGGCAGCCTGTAACCGTTGAAAGCCTCGAAAGGCGACGAATGATGCCTGCGCGTAACCGCGTAGCATTTTCGTAAACAGATCATTGCCAACAAATAATGAATTATACCTATCTAATATTTAATACTCTACTTTGGAACAGGTGTAACTGAATGGTAATACATCATCTGCGAAATACCCCATAACAATCTTCTGGGCAGCTGGCGGGATGTCCTTCCATGAGTGAGCACACCGGTCAGCGCGGCGACAATCGCCGCCCAGCTGCAATCCTTGACCTGGACATCGCGACAACCAGGAGCGGCTGGTTGCTGGTTGCCTTGTGTCTGACCTATGCCTTGACCGCTCTTTGCCTGCAGCCGGATCGCTACCTGCATCTGGCGCAATCCTATGCCGAGCCGTTCGCCTTCTTCCTGCCCACGCTTCTGGCGGCTGGCCTTGGTGTGGCGGGGCTGGCATTTGCCCGACATACCCCGACGAGGTTCATCCTCGACATACTCGGGCAGCGTTGGCTGACAGCCGCGCCCGTTATCCTTCTGTTCTTTCTCGGCGTCACCGCCTTCACCACCTTGAAGGTCGCCATCCCGGACACGGTGCCGTTCTACGCCGACCGTGCCCTGGCGGAGCTTGATCTTCGGCTGCATGGCGTCGATCCCTGGACATGGACGCACAGCGTGGTTCCCGGACCGGTCTCGGCCGTCATTTTCGCCGGCTATGGATATGGCTGGCTCGTGCAATGGTTCGGCACGGTGCTCTTCGTCGCCTTCTGGAACAATCCGGTCAGCCGCTTGCGCTATCTGTGGGCGTTCGCGCTGACCACGATCCTGTGCGGCACCGTACTTGCGACCCTGCTGTCGTCCACCGGCCCGATATTCCACGACCAGTTCTACGGCGGTGACCGGTTTGCCGCGCTGCGAACCGCCCTGGCGCAGAATAGCTACGCCGCGTCGGTCCATGTCTATGCCGACTATCTGCTTGCAGCCTACCAGAGTGGCCGCCCGGAACTGGGCGGCGGCATCTCCGCCATGCCAAGCATGCATGTCGCCATCGCCACGCTCAACGCACTCTTCCTGGCCGGATTCGGCCGCCGGTGGGCAATCGCCGGCTGGTCCTTCGCAACCTTCATCCTGTTCAGCTCGGTTTACACCGGCTGGCACTATGCCGTGGATGGCTATCTCTCGATCCTTGTCGTGTCCCTGCTCTGGTATGTGACGGGACGCTTCGTCTTGCCGCAAGCGAGCCGGGATACCATCAGCGAGGTGGGATTGGCGATTCCAGATCAAGCGGCATGATGACCGTATCCTTCTGACGCCGCGAGGAGCGGCAGCGGCACACACACCGGCCTGGCCTTCAACGATTGTCTCGCCCAAAGCGGGGCGCTAGGCGGGAGCGTTCCGACTGACTCGGGAGAATGCCAGGCGGCATTGGCGCCGCCTGGCTTCATTGCTTACTGGCTCGGCGCCATCGCGTGCTCACATGACACTTTCGGGTTCATGTCGGCGAAAGTGCCGGTCGGGTTGCCCTTCCAGGCCCAGACATGCAGTTCGTAAAACTCACCCAGGCCGTAGCGGTTGGGCGCGCTGTTGAAATTGAACAGCTGTCCGTCCAGCGACGCCGGCCCCTTCGAGGTAATGTATTCGACCGCCACCAGTTGCAGCGTGCCGTCAGCCATCGGCTCGTACATCACCGCTTCAGGCCGGGCGATATCGATCTTGTCGTCCTTCAGATACTGGCCGTTGACATAGTGGATGCCCATGGCGCCGCCGGTGATGCCGCTGGCGCACGGAATCGGCGCATAGCCCTCTGATATAGCGGCCTTGACGTTGAGAAACCGGCTGTTGGCGGCCCGCACCTTGTCGGCCAGCGGATTGGGGCCGGACGCCGGCGCGGCCGCTTCCTGATGCGCCTGTGCGAAGGTGGTGCAGACAGCCAGCATGGCCCCGGCCATGACAAACCTGTAGTGAAAATTTGGCCGGTTGTGAAAGTTCGATAGCATCTTCATTCCATTCTTCTTGAAAAAGCCCAGCTGGCCGGCCGCCGAAAATACGGAGGCCCGGCAGGCAAGCGCTGTGGCTGTTGTTGCTTGGAGATCCCGAAAACGATGCCAGGGATGCCGGTCATCCCTTCGGCAGATACGGGATCGTTCCGGCCAGATCGGTGTTGTCGATCATCTGGAAACGGCTGTCGCTGCCGCCCTGACGGGCCGAAACGAAGGGCGCATAGGCCGGATCGCTGGTGAAGGCGCGGGCCGCCGCTTCTGACGGGAACGCCATCAGGGCGATCAGCGTGGTGTCGAGCGGCTTGCCTTCGAGCGTCTTCACATTGCCGCTGCGCGACAGATACCTGCCGCCATGCTTGTGGACGAGGTCGTGCACCGAGGCGGCATAGGCCGGCACCCACTGCGGGTCGTTTATCTTGATGTCTGCGATAACGTAAGCGGTCATGATAGTCTCCTGGTTGCGGTGCACAAGGTATCCCGTGCAACCGGCCAAAGGGCTCGCATGGCAGGGCCCTAGCCAACCAGTCCGCGATCTGTACTGGGGCAGTACAGTTTCCGTACTGGCCGCTTCATTCATGAAGGCCTAATGTTCGGCCCAGTTTCGAGGGAGGGACACAGATCATGACCCAGCACGGATACAAACAGTTCTGCCCGCTATCGATGGCCGCCGAGGTGCTGTGCACCCGCTGGACGATGGTGCTGATGCGTGAATTGGTGGCGGGTTCGACCCGCTTCAACGACCTGCGCCGCGGCGTCCCCAAAATGTCGCCGACCCTTCTGTCGCAACGGCTGAAGGAACTTGAACTGGCCGGCATCGTCGAGCGCAAGGAAGTGCCGGGCGAAAAAGGGATATTCGAATATCGGCTGACGGAAGCCGGCCGGGATTTGCGCCCGGTCGTCGAGGCAATGGGCTTCTGGGGGCAGAAATGGGTCGAGTCCCGACTGTCGCTGAAGAACCTCGATCCGTCGCTGCTGATGTGGGACATGCGGCGCAACTTAAACCCCTCGCCGCTGCCCGAGGGGCGCACGGTGATACAATTCCTGTATCAGGAGCTACCGGCGTCCAAACGGTCGTGGTGGCTCATCGTCGAGAAGCACGGCGAGGTCGATCTGTGCTGGTACGATCCGGGCTTCGATGTCGACCTTTACGTCTCGACCGACCTGCACACGATGACGGCGATCTGGATGGGATTGCTGACCGTCGAGAAGGCCGGCGCGAAGGTTGCCCTGACCGGCGACCAGGCCATCGGCAGGAAGATGCAGACATGGCTCGGGCTCAGCCCGTTCGCGGTGGAACCCAAGCGCGCGGCTTAGGAACGAGGGTATCAGGCACCACGGGCGACGGCTTAGGCGCGCTTGCGGCCCCTGTCATTTGCAAGGTGATAGGGTTGCACGAGGACTTCGGCAGGAATGTTCCATTCCTTGTTCAGTTTGAAGACCATATCCAGGGTAAGCGCCCGCTTTCTGTTCAGCACCTCGGTCGCCCGGGGCGATGATCCGATCACCTCGGCCAGCGCCTTTCGCGACAGGTTGAACAGTTCCATGTGCGAATGAATGGCTTCAACGGGATCCGGTGCTTCGATCGGATAGTGCTTGTCCTCATAAGCCTCGATCAGAGTTGCGAGAACGTCGAAACGGTCACCTTCGAGAGAGCCGACCTCCGGCTCATTCTCGAAATATTTAGTGATTTCGGCGATCGCCCAATCGTAATCGGCTTCGGTCTTAATGGGTCGAATGTTCTCCATCACACCTTCTCCGGATCAATCTTGTCATACTCTTTGTGCGTCCCGACGAATTTGATCAGAACACGGTGAAACTTGTAGGCGACGTGGACAATCAGGCGGTACTTGTTGCCGCCGATGTCGAAAATGATGCGATTGTCGCCGACGAAATCAACGGTCGCTCCAAACGCATCTTTAACGTCAGCCGGGGTCTTCCAATCAGCATTGCCTACAGCCACATACCAAGCCGTCAAAGGAGCTTCGGCCTGATTGTGTTTGGCCCAAAAGTCCTTCAGCGCCTTCTTGGCAATTATCTGCATGACCTGATATAGCAAATTCCCAAATCGGGAACAAGAGTGTTTTCCCAAATTGGGAAAGGCAGATTTGCACTTTCCTGACGCTTGTCAGGAAACGGGTGGCGAGGCCGGCTTTTGGCGGCTTCAATGCGGCATGTTCATCACTCTGGCCAAGGATCTTCACCCCGCGCCGCTGCAAGTCGCCGACGATCCGCGCTGGGCGCGCATCGTTGCGCGCGACAAATCGGCCGACGGCGAATTCTGGTATTCGGTGGCAACGACCGGCGTCTATTGCCGGCCTTCCTGCCCGTCGCGGCGCGCCAACCCCAGGAATGTGCAGCTGCACGGCACGCTCGATCAGGCCAGGGCAACCGGCTTTCGCCCGTGCCGGCGCTGCAACCCGGATGGCCCATCGCTCGACGCCGGCAACGCCGCAATGGTCGCCGCGGCATGCCGCAGGATCGAGCAGAGCGAGGAAGAACCGTCGCTGGCTGAACTGGCTGATGACGCCGGCCGCAGCGCCGGTTATTTCCACCGAATCTTCAAGGCCGTCACCGGGCTGACGCCGAAGGACTATGCCGCCGCCCACCGCGCCGCCAGGGTCCGCCGGGGCCTGGAAGACGGCGCCAGCGTCACGACGGCGATCTACGATGCCGGCTTCAATTCGAGCGGGCGTTTTTACGAGAAATCCACCTTCATGCTCGGCATGACGCCGACGCGCTATCGCGCCGGTGGCGCCCATGAGGAGATCCGCTTCGCCGTCGGCGAATCCTCGCTCGGCGCCATCCTGGTCGCGTCCAGCCAAAAAGGCGTCGCCTCGATCCTGCTCGGCGACGATCCCGACGCGCTGGTGCGCGACCTGCAGGACCGTTTCCCCAAGGCACGGCTGATCGGCTGCGACCGCGACTATGAGGCGCTGGTCGCCCGCGTCGTCGGTTTCGTGGAAGCGCCGGCGCTCGGTCTCGACCTGCCGCTCGACGTCCGCGGCACCGCCTTCCAGCAGCGCGTCTGGCAGGCATTGCGCGACATCCCCGTCGGCCACACGGTTTCCTATGCCGAGATCGCGCAGCGCATCGGCGCGCCGAAGGCGACCCGCGCCATCGCCGCCGCCTGCGCCGCCAACAGCCTTGCCGTCGCCATTCCCTGCCATCGCGTGATCCGCAAAGACGGCGCCCTGTCCGGCTACACCTGGGGCGCGGAGCGCAAACGCGCGCTGCTCGACCGCGAGGCGGCGTCCGGCCATGCCAACCGGTCAATGCGGGCCTGACGAGGACCGGCAATGCGCGCGATGGCAAGGTCTCCCGATGCGACCACCCAGACCCAAGCTGCCGGCCGCCGGCGCGCCCCTGACGCGAAATCACGGGTGATGACCGCCATCGGCCGGATGGTCGATGACGGCAAAGCCGAGTGGAGCTTGATCACGAGCGGCGACATCGAGTTGCGCCTGTCGACTGGCGAGGTGTTCCTGCTTGGAGAGTTCGATGTCACCCGCGTGGCATGAGCACCTACCTTTTCGAATTTGAAAGCAAGCATCGGAGTGAGCGCGATAAGCCGTCTCTGTAGGGTTCAGGCACAGACAAAGGAGTGAAGGCAATGAACCTCATGCGAACTCAAATGACCGCAGCGGCGACCGTCCACAATGCCCTGGACACCATCGCCTACGCCATCGGCGAATCCCCGATTGGCAACATCCTGGCGGCGCGCAGCGATATCGGCGTCTGCGCCATCCTGATCGGCTCGGACGCCGAGGCGCTGGAGCAGGACCTTGGCGACCGCTTCCCCGGCAAGGCGCTGGTCGAGGACAAAACAACGCTGCGCAACGATCTCGCGGCAATCGCGCGCTTCATCGAGACGCCCAGCGTCGGCCTCGACCTGCCGCTCGACATGCGCCACGGCACGCCGTTCCAGCAACAGGTTTGGGCCGCGCTGCGCACCATCCCGTGCGGCGCCACCATCACCTACACCGCTCTGGCCCGGCGTCTCGGCCAACCGAACGGCACCCGTGCCGTGGCGACCGCCTGTGCGGCCAACGCGATTGCGCTCGGCATTCCCTGCCACCGCGTTGTCCGCGCCGACGGCACGCTGTCGGGCTATCGCTGGGGCGTCGAGCGCAAGCGCGCTCTGCTTAACAAGGAGGCTGCGATATGAACGCCCATACCAAGGTTGCCGCATCGGTGGTCGAAGCTGCCGAGACACGCATTGCCGGTTACGACTGGCCGGCCCTTGCCACCGAACTCGACGGCTTCGGATGCGCGGTAATTGAAAAGCTGCTGTCGCCCGAAGAGTGCCGGCAGATCGCCGGCCTCTACCCTCAGGAGCAGCATTTCCGCAGTCACATCCACATGGCCAGGCACGGCTTCGGCAAGGGCGAATATCGCTATTTCCGCTATCCCTTGCCTGACCTCATCGGCGGGTTGCGCAGCGCGCTTTATCCCAGGCTGGCCGCGGTCGCCAACCGGTGGAACGAGCGTATGGCGATCGCCATGCGCTATCCCGCCACGCATGCGGCGTTTCTTGACCAGTGCCATAGCGCCGGCCAGACGCGGCCGACACCGCTTCTGCTGCAATATGTGCCTGGCGACTTCAACTGCCTGCACCAGGACCTCTATGGCGACCTCGCCTTCCCGCTGCAGGTGGCGATCCTGCTCTCCGAGCCGGGCCAGGATTTCACCGGCGGCGAGTTCGCGCTGACCGAGCAGCGCCCGCGCATGCAGAGCCGCGTCGAAGTGGTGCCATTGCGCCAGGGCGACGCCGTGGCCTTCGCCGTCCACAACCGGCCGGTGCAGGGAACCAGAGGCAACTACCGCGTCAACCTGCGCCACGGCGTCAGCCGCTTGCGCTCAGGCATGCGCCACACCGTCGGTATCATTTTTCATGATGCGAAGTGAGGGTTACGGAGGAGAGGCACTTCGTCCTACGTCGGCAAAGACCATCTCCAGGATCCACGGACACGCATAATAGTCGGCGATGCGGTCGATGACGCCGCCATCGGCATGGATCCGCACCAGATACGCAGGCAGCCATTCCTCGCTATGCCGCCTGTCGAGGACCAGCACGATCTCCCCTTCGATCACGCCTGGCCGCATGCGCCAAGGCAGCTCGCTGCGCTCATATTCGATGAAGTAGGGCGAGCCTGACAGCAGGCCGTTGTAGCAATCCGAGACCCGCAGCCGCGCATCGGCACTGGTCAGCGCCCGCACCCCGTCCCAGTCTCGCTTGTTGAACAATTCGACATAGCGGCCGAGCAGCCGCGCCAGTTCGGGGTCGTGTGCGGGTGCCGCGCCCGGTTGCGCCGGCAAGGCGGCGAGCTTGGCACGCCCACGATTGAGCGCCGACTTGACGCCACCTGATGTCGAGCCGACCAGCTCGGCGATCTCCTCAAGCGAATGGTCGAAGACATCCTTGAGCAGCACGCAGGCGCGCTCCTTCGGCGGCAGGTGCACGACCAGCCGCTCGATGGCGCGGCCGGCGCCGGGACCGGCGGGCTCGACAGGCAGCACGATGTCGTCGCTGGCAAAGCCGGCCTCGGCCCGCTGTCGCGCCTGGCGGTTGCGGATAAAGTCGATGCAGCGGTTGTGGGCGATGCGGAACAGCCAGGGCCGCAGCGCCTGCGCATCGTCGAGCCGTTCGATCTTGCGATAGGCCTCGAACAGCGCCTCCTGCATGATGTCCTCGCCATCGAGGGCCGAACCGATCATGCGCGCGCAGTAACGGTGCAGCTTGATACGCAGATGCGAAACCGTCCCCAGGAACGCGGCATAGCGCCGGTCGAACAGGCCCTCGGGGTCGAGGCGCGGCTGCATGCCTTGCCTCGTTTCACGGGATTTGCGGATCTGCTGGTTCATCGCGGCACGTCGGTCAGCGTCGCCGCAGCATCGCGCAGGCGCGGCACATCCACAAGCACGAATCGCGATACGACCAGCCGGCGCATACTCACGCCGCTTTGTCGCCGGCGGCCTTGTCACGGGTGGCCGGCAAGCCCAGTTTCGGCCGCACCCAGGTGGCGAAGCGGCCGATCGCGTCGTCGGCTTCCGGCGCCCGGCCGGCCATCATCTGGAAGGAATGCAGCATGCCCTCGAAGACGTCGAGCCGTGTCTCGACCCCGGCCTGCCTGGCGCGCTCGGCGAACATGCGGCTTTCGTCGACCAGCGTCTCGTCGGCGCCGGCTTGCAGGAACACGGGCGGAAAGCCGGTAAGGTCGGCATAAAGCGCGCTGACCTCCGGATCGAGCCGGTCGCCGTCACCGATGAAGTTGGTCACCAGCCAGTCGACGGCGGCCTTGGCGAAGGCCGGGTCCTTTTCGCGGTTGGTCTCGTAGCTGGCGGCGGTCAGCGCCATGTCGAACCAGCCGGAGATGATCAGCGTGGCGACGGGTAGCGGCCGCCCTTGCGCACGCAGCCGCTGCAGGACGCCATAGGTCAGCACCGCACCGCAGGAATCGCCGGCAAGCGCGATGTCGCCGGCGTCGAAGCCCCGATCGGCGAGCCAGTTCCAGACCGTCATCGCCACGTCGAGCTGGGCCGGATACTTGGCCCGGTGCGCCAGCGGATAGTCGTAGAGCAGCGCCCGGCAGCCGACGGCCTTGGCCAGATGCCCGACCAGCTTGCGGTGCGTGTAGATCGAGCCGCCGATGAAGCCGCCGCCATGCGCATAGAGCAGCACACGCCCCTCGTCGGCGCCCTTCGGCACCGTCCACATCGCCGGCACGCCGCCGGCATCGACCTCGATATAGTCGACGCCGCCGGGTTCGCCGGTCAGTGCCGTCCAATGGGTGTCGTTGTGGTCGATGATCGCTTGCGGGCTGGTCAGCCTGCCGGCATTGGCGGCGATCGCCGCGTAGTGGTTCCTGTTTGCCTCGCTCTGCGTGCTCGCCATGATGATCTCCCTGGTTACGGATCGCGGGCTGCGCGACCTTCCAAAGCCAAGGACGAACGGGCGGACAAGAAAGATACGTCGGAGCCCTGATTTTCTGTCTCTGCCTCACCCCACCGGCGCATAGCTGTTGACCACCATGCCGCAGGCATAGGCCTTCGAGCCGAGCAGCGCCAAGTTTTGGAAACCGCCCTGGTCGAAGATGCGGCGTCCGGCACCCAGCACCGCCGGATTGATGAACAGCTGGAACTCGTCGACCAACCCGGCCGCGATCAGCGCCGAGGCGAACCCGGCGCCGCCGAACACCGCCATGTCGCCACCCTCGCCCGCCTTCAGCGCATTGACCTCGCGCGGCAGGTCGCCGCTGGCGACCCTTGTGCGCTCCCATACCGAGTGCTTGAGCTTGTCGCTCAGCGCCACCTTCTGGGCGTCGACGACGCGCTGCGCAAAGGCATAGAACGGGTCGCGCGGAAATTTCTTCGCCGCATTGCCCCAATGGGTAAGATACCCCTCCTGCACCATCTTGCGGCTGAGCAAAATGGTGTCGATGCCGGCGAAGACGGCGTTGAAGTCCTGCTTCAGCTCGTCGTCCCAGCCGCTCTCGTCACCCCATTCCCAAAGCTGCCAGGGATGGTCCTCATTGGCGCCGACAAAGCCGTCGACCGACATCTGCATCTGAAGGATCAGCTTTTTCATCATCGTTCTCCTCGGTTTGTCCCGGCTCAAAGCGTGCAGGCGAAATTGCGGGGCAGCGAGCGGCATGGTCAGCGTTAAATGGTTTACATTCGGAACTATTGACGCAAGACTAAAATGATGTCAATAGTAAAGTGATTTAAAAATGGAACCATAGATGTCGACGCGCGAAAAATCCGGCTGCCCGATCAACCTGTCGCTCGAACTCGTCGGCGACCGCTGGACGCTGCTCATCATCCGCGACCTGGTTTTCGCCGGGAAAAGGCACTTTCGCGAATTCCTGCAATCCGACGAAGGCATCTCGTCACGCACGCTGGCCGAGCGGCTGCAGACGCTGCAGGACGAAGGCATCCTCATTCGCAGCGACGACCCGACGCATGGGCTGAAGACGGTCTACCGGTTGACCGAGGCCGGCATCGACCTGTTGCCGGTGCTGGTGACGCTCGGCGCCTGGGGCAGCAAGCACCGCAAGGCCGACGATCATCTGGCGCGGATCGCCGACGAGCTGGCGGCCGGTGGCGAGGCGGCGCTGGAACAGATGAAAGCAGCGCTGCGGGCGGATCATATCGTCTAGGTGGCGGGGCTCAAGCCGAGCCGGCACTGCTCTTTGCTGCACAAATCGCTCGCAGCTTGACAATGATCCGCCTTTGTTCTCTATTTGTTCCGGTCTATCAGCAACTGCGGATGTGCGGTCGGGATGGAAACGACAGCCACCATCCTGCATGCCGATCTCGACGCCTTCTACGCCTCGGTCGAGCAGTTGCTCGACCGAGGCGTAGA